>NZ_LGYY01000148.1:0-333 GCF_001308045.1 Shewanella sp. Sh95 | reverse complement strand
GTTGTGAGGCGTTGAGCTAACTGATACTAATGACTCGAGAGGCTTAACCATACAACCCAGATGGGTTTTGCTAAGTAGCACTTAGACGAATAGAAACACTTAAGAAGTGGTACTCAATACAGCTTTCCGAATTATTAAATAAGATAAGAGCAGATTTTAGTTCCTAGAATCTAGCAGCACGGAGTGCGCTCTCGAGTCTTGTTTAAACCAAATTTGCTTGGTGACAATAGCATTGTGGTCCCACCTGATCCCATCCCGAACTCAGAAGTGAAACGCAATCGCGCCGATGGTAGTGTGGGGTCTCCCCATGTGAGAGTAGGTCATCGCCAAGCG
>NZ_LGYY01000068.1:0-334 GCF_001308045.1 Shewanella sp. Sh95 | reverse complement strand
GAGACTAGGACGTTGATAGGTCAGGTGTGTAAGCGTTGTGAGGCGTTGAGCTAACTGATACTAATGACTCGAGAGGCTTAACCATACAACCCAGATGGGTTTTGCTAAGTAGCACTTAGCTTGAATATGAACACTTAAGAAGTGGTACTCAAACAGCTTTCCGAATTAATTTGCTGCCTGCATAAAGATAAGACAGGTAGTGAATAACAAATTTGCTTGGTGACAATAGCATTGTGGTCCCACCTGATCCCATCCCGAACTCAGAAGTGAAACGCAATCGCGCCGATGGTAGTGTGGGGTCTCCCCATGTGAGAGTAGGTCATCGCCAGGCGCC
>NZ_LGYY01000163.1:0-340 GCF_001308045.1 Shewanella sp. Sh95 | reverse complement strand
TAATCATATTGCTATGAACACTCATTCATTGATTTAATTCTTTGATTACTCGCCAAACGGCAGAGTAATTTCGATTAACTCAACACCTGTGAGTGTCCACACAGATTTCTTGTTTAGATTGTTAAAGAGCATTTGACCATTCACTTCGCGTTACCGCTCAGCGGGTCAGGGCTGCGTATTCTACGCATTTCCCTTGTCGCGTCAAGGCGTTTTTACAAACTTCTTGAGGCTTTCGAATCAACTGCACAATTTGCATTCGATTCGCACTGTAACCGCGCTCGCTTTCGCTGTCTGCCGTGTCAGTGGATGCGCATTATAGGCAGCGAAACTTTTTGTGCAA
>NZ_LGYY01000002.1:0-55905 GCF_001308045.1 Shewanella sp. Sh95 | reverse complement strand
CTTTACCTGTGAGGCTTTTACCTGATTGCAGATCTTTAAGGGCTTGTTCGAAGTTAAAAGGTTGGGTCATGTGTCATTCCTGTTTTTGAATATTTTACTGAAATGACACAGAATTATGAACACTACCTTTGCCACCTTTATTACATTTAGTCTTCTCCTTAGTAATGGAACTTCAGCTCAGCCTCGTTAAATAAAGGCTGTGGCTGTTGTTTTTGCGCTTCGTAAATCAAGCGATAACTTAACACGGCTTGTACATATTCACGGGTTTCGGTGAAGGGAATAGACTCGATAAAACTCATCGCATCGAGTTGACCATTTGATTCCGATAACCAGCGGCGAACCCTTGATGGGCCTGCGTTATAAGCGGCTGTGGCTAATACGCGGTTTTGATTGAACTCCTTCAATAATTGGGCGTAATAGGCGCTGCCTAAGTTTAAGTTAAGTTCGGCACTGTAGAGATCTTTTGGATCGTTGTATTTAGCACCGTGTTTTTTTGCTGTGGCCTTGGCGGTCGCGGGCATAATCTGCATTAAACCGCGGGCACCAACGCCAGACGTTGCATAGAGGAAAAACGCACTTTCGCGTCGGCTAATGGCGCGGATTTCATCGATATTAACCTTGTGCTTTTTGCTCGCATGTTCAAAGCCCGATTGATGCGCCATTGGGAAGCGTAGGGGGATGTCGTCCCAAAGTTTGCCTTGAATACTGGCTTCGACGCCAAAGTCATACCAGCCTTGATCATGGGCATAACGGCCATAACGAGCACGCATGTCATTATTGCTGCGTTTGAGCAGTGCCACCCATTCATAACGGGCATCGAAATAACGATCGAGCGCCATCAGCTCCTGTACGCGCACAAAACCCAAATCATCTTCGAGTTTTGGACTGTTCCCATTGATAACCGGCTCAGGACTTTGATTTAGCGATACGGGCTTATTCAATAATTGTGAGGCGGCAAAACCGTAAAAGCCGCGCTCATTGCTAACGGCCGCTAGGGCTTTGGTGGCGCTTTCTGGGGCATGTTTGGCATTGGTGCGATACAGCCAATATTGCCAGCGTTCTTTGGCTTGAGCTTCAGGTGATAATAAATCTAAGTAGCGGGCAATATGGGTGCTGTCCTGCTCGCGAATCGCCCAACGTAAACGACGTTCGAACATATCGTCGCTTTTCATCTCTGGCAGCAGATTATCGGCCCAGTCTTTAAAATTATCATCCTGCTCAATCAATACTCGGCGCACCAGATACTTTTTCAGCTGTAGATCTTGCGCGGGACTAAAACGTTTGGCTTTTTGATACCGAGTATATAAATCGATGGCTTGGTCGAGATCTTTACGGGCAAGGCGTTTTAACCCAGCAGCAACGATATCGCCAACAATAGGATTTTTGTCTTTAAATTTTTCAGTATGGCGCAGGCTATTGGGATCTTTAAATACGGCGACTAAGCGTTTGGCTTCGGCGCTATGGACCGTAATTTTTTGCGATAGAAAGCTCAAAAGACTGGTTTGGCCTTCATCGAAGCTCACTAACATCCGTGCCCAAATTACCTCTTGAGTGCGCTTGCCTGCTTTGGTCCAGGCATTGAACAGAGGGTCACATTCTTTCGGACGGGAATCACCATAGACCCATAGCGACTGCGCGGCGGTATAGGCGGTTTGGGTTTCACCTTTGGCAAGTTTAGCCTCATAAAAATAACACTGTAGCCTGACATCGGTTGGCGCATCTTGAGCCAGCGTCAGAAAATCGTTCCAGCGCTTTTGGCTACCAGCATTCAATAAATATTTCGAACGCAGTCTTTGGTACATTGGTGTTGTTTGATATTTATCTATCAAAAACTTAGCGTCATTACCGCGTAAATCATTGAGCCGACCTATATCGATATCATGGTCTAAGTAGATCGCCAGCGGATATTCACCTAACTTAGCACGCAGGGGCTTATAGGTTGCATAGTCTTGTTTCTTCAAGGCTTTTTCAGCCTCAAGAAAAGTCTTTTGGGTCGACGTTAAAGCAAAAGCCGCAGAGGCATTAAATGCACCTGCGATAATAATTGCGCTGGATAACACCATCTTTGTGAATGGGTTGCACATGCAGAACTTGCCTCCGGGCATCAAGGTTACAATCGATTTTTCCTTATCGATTCAGGATTAATAGTGATTTAGGCGTTTTGCTGCGTTTGGGTGTTGAGTTGTTCGAGTGCGGTGGCATCCTCAATTTTTGTTACCCTGGTTTGGTGTTCAGTTGTTTTAGCTGAGCTATCGTTTTCGAACTCGCTGGTTTCATCAATATCACTGTCGTCTAAGGCTTCATTGAGCGCCTTCTCAAGTAACATCTTATCGAGTTGTTTGCTGGTATCAACACCCAGTTGCTGCATTAAATGCGCTTGACGCACCAAATTGCCTTTGCCAGAGGATAATTTATTCATGGCACTGTGATAGGTTTTCTCGGCGTTATCTAAAGCACGGCCAAGTTTTTCCATATCGTCGAGGTAGCCGCAGAGTTTGTCGTAGATCCGGCCTGCTTGTTTGGCAATGGTTTGGGCGTGTTGGTTTTGATACTCGTAACGCCAGATATTATTGATGGTACGCAGGGCAACCAAGAGGTTGGTTGGGCTGACCAGCATAATATTTTGCTCAAGGGCAAAGTTAACAAGGCTTGGGTCATGCTCTAAAGCCAGCAAAAATGCGGGCTCGATAGGGATAAACATCAGCACATAATCTAAGCTTTTAAGCCCGTGTAAGCGCTGATAATCCTTTTGACTCAATCCCTTAATATGATTTCGGATCGATAAAACGTGCTCATTGATGGCTTGCTCACGCACCAGCGGATCTTCACTATTAAAATAACGCTCGTAGCTGACAAGCGACATTTTAGCATCGATCACCACGTCTTTATTTTCAGGCAAATGCACGATGACATCGGGCTTGAAGCGTTTGCCGCTGTCATCTTTGAGATCCTGCTGGGTGTGGTACTCGTGGCCTTCGCGCAGGCCGCTTTCTTGCAGCACGCGGTCTAAAATCACTTCGCCCCAGTTGCCTTGCTGCTTATTATCGCCTTTTAAGGCTTTGGTCAGGTTAATGGCATCCTGGCTCATTTTTAAGTTGAGCTCGCGCAAGTGCTCTAATTGATGTTTAAGGGCGCTACGCTCGGATTGCTCATGGTTATAGGATTCGCGGATTTGCTGCCTAAAACCTTCTAACTGTTGCTTTAACGGCCCAAGTACGCCTTCTAATTGATTGGCGTTTTGGTGTTTAAAGTTTTCGCTGCGCTCTTCGAAAATACGGTTGGCGAGATTTTCAAATTGGGTTTGCAGACGTACTTCGGCACTTTCAAGGGTGGCGATCTTTTCCCGCAGTGATTCTTGCTGGGCATCCGCTTTGGCCTGAATGGTTTGTTGTAGGGCATTGGATTTAGACAACGCCAGTTGTAATTCGAGTTGACGGCGATGACTATCGTTTAATTGCTGCTCTAAACTCGGCACTCGCTCGGCTAAGGACTCGGCTTTGCCTAGATGTTCGATTTTTTGCTCTAGGCGCTGCTGGCATTGACGGAGTTGGCTATCTTTATCATCCACTAAGATTTGCTGCTGCGCGAGGGAAAGCTCTGCATCTTCGTTCACTTGGCGCATTTCTTGTTCTAACTCGTCCTTAAACTGTTGCCAGCGAGAACGGGTGAGACGTTGATTGAGTAGGGCACCGATTAACAGTCCTAAAAAGGCCACGGCGATTAGGCCGATGATCTGGGCGAGGGAAAAAGATTGAGAAAATGGCATCTTACTAGCACTCCTTTTGCGATGGCGCCTAGGGTCGCATGCCCCTAGAAAGGCTTCAAGTGCTTTAATAAACAATCTGTTTAGCTGATGACTCAAATGAGCAAGACTTAGTCGCTTAGGTTGATATAGTGTGAGGGATGAAATTTTTTTGCGGTTTTCTGTGTCTATATCCCTAAGCTTATCAACACAGGTTAATTTACCTGAGCTTTATGGGTGAGAGCTTAGCGTTAGCAAAAGGCGGTACATAACATTTTATTTCTGCAGAGGTGTCCATTGGCTAATCAATCACGTTTTACACCGGGTATTTTGAAAAAAGCACGCTGGCATATACAAGACAATCAAGTTACTCCTGAGTCGGTCTTTAAGGCACGCCGCCACATAGTGAAAGCCATGGGGTTAGGTGCGATTGGTGCCAGTATCCCAGGTTATGTGCAGGCTGGATTATTCGATCTGTTTGGTGATCAGCCCAAAACCAGCTTTATCACCACGCCACTGACTTTTGAGGCCAATGCGCGCTTTGGTCAGGGTGAGGTGCTTACACCATTTGATAAGGTCACAACTCATAATAACTTTTATGAGTTTGGTACCAGCAAACAAGACCCGTCTGATAATGCGCAGCAGTATAAAGTCGACCCTTGGCAATTGCGTATTGAAGGGGAAGTTGAGCGCCCCATGACACTTGATTACCAGGATCTAACCAAGCTGTTTCCGCTTGAAGAGCGTACTTATCGACTGCGCTGTGTTGAAGCTTGGTCGATGGTGATCCCTTGGGTAGGGTTTCCTCTTGCGGCGTTATTGAAAAAAGTGGGCGTAACCAGCAAGGGAAAATATGTCGCTTTTGAGACCGCCTTCGATCCCGAGCAAATGCCAGGACAAAAAAGCCGTTTAATGGGCGGTGGCATTCATTATCCCTATGTGGAAGGCTTAACCATTACCGAGGCGATGAATGAACTGACGCTGATGTCCGTCGGGCTGTATGGTAAAACCCTGCCGCCGCAAAATGGCGCGCCAATTCGGTTAGTGGTGCCGTGGAAATATGGTTTTAAGAGCATTAAATCGATTGTGCGTATTCGGGTGATGGACAAGCAGCCACCCACCAGCTGGAATCAACTCGCACCCCATGAGTATGGGTTTTATGCCAATGTGAACCCAGCTGTCGATCATCCCCGGTGGTCACAGGCGAGTGAGCGGCGCATCGGTGAAGGTGGGTTATTCTCGGCGCAGCGCATCGATACATTGCCTTTTAATGGCTATGGCGAGTTTGTGGCCTCTTTATATGACGGCATGGATTTGAGGCAGTTTTATTAACCCATTCGGCGACCGTATTCTAGGCGCAATCGATTGCGCCAGTTGCAATATCTGTCTAGCGAGATAATGGTTAGCGCCATTAAAGGGGAAAAGAGTAGGAGTCTTATGTTCAACATCACGGCGTTAAGAGTCACGCCAAAACAGCTGCTCTGGGTAAAGTTAGTTTTTCATTTGATTGGGCTTATCCCGATTACTTGGTTGGTTTTTACTGTGCTATCGGGGCGTGCGGGCGGCGACCCTGTGCAGCATATTATCCACTTTACTGGAATTGGCGCACTCAATGCGCTACTGGCAACACTACTGATTTCACCTATTGCCAAGAGATTTAAGTTAGGTTGGTTAATGCAGACTCGCAGGCTTGTCGGCTTGTATGTGTTTGCCTATGCCACACTGCATATTGTTGCGTTTTTCAGCTTAGATCTGCTGTTTGCTTGGGAGTTATTCTTCAGCGAGGTGGCGAAACGGCCTTATATTTTAGTTGGTGCTGTGGCTTATGTGATTGTGAGCGCCTTAGCGATTACCTCATTTAAGGTCTTAATGCGAAAAATGGGCCGCCGTTGGCAAACGTTGCACAATGGGGTATATCTTGTGGCGATACTGGCACCAATCCATTTTTATTGGTCGGTCAAATCCGAAATCATCGAACCGAGTCTGTATATCCTCGGCTTTGGTTTGTTGCTCGCGTGGCGCTTACCCATTTGGCAGAAGAAGCGTAGCAGTCGTATCGCGATGGCCGCCGAGGGCAAGCGATAATCTGTAGTGTTGGCATTTATCAACGAGCAAAGAAAACGGCGTTTGCATACACTGCAAGCGCCGTTTTTATATCAGACGTTGGAAGAGAATGGTTTAACCTAAACCTTGGGTTGCCGATTTCATTTGAATAAATTCAATCTTATAGCCGTCAGGGTCTTCCACAAAGGCGATTTCGGTGGTGCCACCCGCAACAGGGCCAGGCGCGCGTGTCACTTTACCGCCTGCGGCGGCAATGGCTTCACAACGAGCATAAATGTCTTCATCACCAATGGCGATATGGCCAAAGCCTGTGCCGAGATCGTATTTTTCAGTGCCCCAGTTATAGGTCAATTCAATGACCGCTTGCCCTGTTGACTCTTCACCGTAGCCCACGAAGGCTAAAGAATATTTGTATTCTGGGTTTTCTGAGGTGCGAAGTAGCTTCATGCCAAGTATTTGAGTGTAAAAATTAATACTGCGCTCTAAGTTACCAACGCGGATCATTGTGTGTAACAGTTGTGACATAGGATTATCTCGGTCAATGAATTATGCCGGCATTATAACAAAAATCATTGTTAATCGAGTCTTAATGTTAATCGAATAAGCGAATTGCTATGCCTTGATTTTTGAGTTGATGTGCGCTAGGCGAGGTTGCGTGGTGTGAGCTGTATCACGTCACCATTAAACGCGATGTGAAAAGTACAGGATAATTTAGGTCTTGCTCACAAAATAACTATCTCAATATAGGCATTTATCGCAGGCTTGATAATAATGGGTTCATACCCACTAGGAGAGTGAATATGAACACCGAACTTAAAATGGCGCTAGGTACTACAGTTGTAATTGCTTTATTTTTCAGTGCATTCTTCGTATCTATGTTCTGATACCACATTCTAATCAAATCCTGTGTTAAGGCGCTTAAATCAGTTGATTTAAGCGCCTTTGTGTTTCTAGACTCCGCCATTTTCCGTATCTGTCCGTTTTAACATCTCGTGATTGTCGGCAATATTTCTGCAAATAGTTTGAAAAAAGATTATTTTGATATTTATATATTTTGATTTTCAAACTAAAATGTTGGCAGACATCATCAAACACCACAGGTACTTTTGTCCAAATCGGTCAGATAAGGGCAGGGAACGTAGGAAAGAATAATGAAAATAACCCCTTCAACAACAATGTCGCAGCCAAGTCATGGCGTTGGACACTCCATCGCCCAATGGCAACATCCCCATGGATTCTCTACACAAAATACTGATGGCGAAAAAAATACCCGTTATGTGCTGTATTTAACGGTTATCACTATGGTGGCCGAGATTGTGGCGGGCACGATATACGGCTCTATGGCATTGCTGGCCGATGGTTGGCATATGGGCACTCATGCCGCCGCCTTTATGATTACGCTGTTTGCCTATTCCTATGCCCGTAAGCATGCCAATGATCCAACCTTTGCCTTTGGTACCGGTAAAGTGAGTGTCCTTGGCGGTTATACCAGCGCCATCGCCTTAGGACTGGTTGCACTTATCATGCTTATCGAATCAGGGATGCGTTTGATAAACCCTGAGAATATTCACTTTAATGAGGCCATTTTCGTGGCCTTGATTGGATTAAGTGTGAACGTATTAAGCGTGTTCCTGTTGAAAGACCATCATTCCCACGACCATGGACATTCACATGGGCATTCACATGGGCATTCACACGGTCACTCTCATGGTCACATTCACGCACATGATCATGATTATGATGATGATGAGAACGATGACCATAAGGCTCATCAAGATAATCATTGCTGCCATGGGCACGATCATCATGCTGCTGACCATGACCATGACCATGACCATGACCATGACCATGACCATGACCATGACCATGATAACCATTCACACAACCACGCACATGGACATTCCCATGGGCATTCAGGGCATGATCACAACCTGAGAGCGGCTTATTTTCACGTATTAGCTGATGCATTAACCTCAGTGCTGGCGATTGCCGCACTCTTATTCGGTAAATATATGGGCTTAACTTGGCTCGACCCGATTATGGGGATTGTAGGGGCAATTATTATCAGTCGCTGGTCATGGGGATTGATTCAGCAAACGAGTCCAATTTTGCTCGACGGCGGGGTAAATGCAGCGTTACAGCGTAAAGTGCGCGAAACCATTGAAGCGGTGCCAGATCACCAAGTCGCTGATTTACATATTTGGCGCGTGAGTGCCGATCACCATGCTATTATGTTATCCATAGTGTCCCACTCACCGAAAGAAGCCAGTTATTTTAATCAGTTACTGACTAAGTTCCCTGAGTTATCCCATATTACTATTGAGCTGCATACTTGTCGTCAACGTGAGTGTGTCGCTAAGGAAGCCTAATGACAGTTGCACCGCAGCATGATGCTCTATCAGCCTCGGCCGTCCATTCCACGGATCAGGCGTTAAACCATGTGATTATTGAGTTTTATGAAAAATTATCATCTTGGGAGCATGCTATCGTGCGTGATAAGGGTTTTAGCCTATCACAGGTTCACACCATTGAATTATTGGGAGTGCACGGCGCGATGCGGATGAAGGAACTTGCTGATAAGATTGGGGTAACGACTGGCACGCTTACGGTGCAAATCGATAAGATGGTCGAATCCCAATGGGTTGTGCGCCGCCCGCACGAAACCGATAGGCGCTCGATTCTGGTCGAGTTAACCGAAAAGGGCCAAGCACTGTTCCTTGAGCATGATGCGCTGCATTTGCAATTAACGACCGATCTCACCGCTAAAATGAGCGCGGAGGAGCGCAGCGTGCTGCTGAACCTGCTGACGCGGATGAACCAAGAGTTTTAATTGCACATTTATGTAGCTCATTAAGTCACGATTAAAGCGCCCCGATGGGCGCTTTTTTTATGACACAACATCTTGAATATTTTCGATTCATTCTCGATTAATCATCCGTGATTACAATACCTTATCTTTTGTTACATTCTTGTTGTATTAAAAGTTGAACTGAAAATCAATTAAGGTAATGTAGAGCAGAAATTAAGATGGAATCAATTTAAGGGCTCTGTTTAAGGACTATGTTTAAGGGCTCTGTTTAAAAAGGAATAACATGAATCGTAAATTACTGCCTTGGTGCATCGCAGGTGTGCTCACTATGACTGCTCAAGTTCACGCGCAAGAAGACCCGTATATGTGGCTTGAAGAGGTTGAAGGTGCAAAGCCTATGGAATGGGTTAAAGCCCAAAATGCCGCCTCAGCCGCCGAAATTAAAGCCTTCAAAGGGTTTGATACCTTAGTCGCAAATAGCCTCGCTATCCTCAATGACAAAGAGCGTATTCCCTACGCTACCCACATCGGCGACAAGTTGTATAACTTTTGGAAGGACGATACCCATGTCCGGGGGATTTATCGCCGCACGACCATGGAAGAATACACAAAGGCGCAACCCAAGTGGGAAACTGTGCTTGATGTCGATGCTTTAGGTAAGTCGGAATCGGTTAACTGGGTATTTAAGAGCATTGATTGCCAATATCCCGATAATCAACGTTGTTTTGTGTCTTTATCCCGTGGCGGCGCCGATGCGGTCGAAGTGCGTGAATTTGATTTAACCACCAAAGATTTTGTGCCAGCAAAAGATAAGCCATTCTTTTTAAAAGAAGCGAAATCTAGCCTAAGTTGGATAGATAAAGACCAAGCATTTGTCGGCACCGACTTTGGTGATGGCCAAAGCATGACGGACTCAGGTTATCCCCGTGTCGTTAAGTTATGGCAACGTGGTACGCCACTTGAGCAAGCGAAAACGATTTTTAGTGGTGATAAAACCTCGGTGGCAGTATCGGGTTGGGTGATGTTCGACGATAAAACTCCGCTGAGCCTAGTCACAGAAGCACATACCTTTTACACCGCCACCCAATATGTTTATCAAGACGGAAAACTGACTAAGCTGCCAATCCCACAAGATGCCGAGATTAAAGGCTATTTCCAAGGCAAATTGTTTATTGAGCTAAAAAGTGACTTAGCAACGCCTGCGGCGACATTCGGCCAAGGCGCTGTGGTGTACGCTAATGTGGCGGATTTAATTGCCCAAAAAGCGGCGTTTACTGAATTTGTGAGCCCTACGCCAACAGCATCAATAGCGCAGTTAAGTTTTAGTAAGAGCGCGATTTTTGTTAATTGGCTCGATAACGTGAAGAGTAAGCTGGTTCGCTACGAGCAAGATGAAAAAGGCGCATGGCAAAGCACGCCAGTGCCCTTTGAGGCCAACGGCGCGCTAACTGTGATGGATATGGAGCGCGACAGTGACGATTTCTTTGTCAACTACACTAGCTTCCTTGAGCCATCGAGCCTGTATACCGTCAATGCTAAGGCGCTTAAACCTCAAAAAATCAAAGGTATGCCTCAGCAGTTTGCGGCGGATAAATTTAAAACCGAGCAATATTTTGCCACCTCAAAGGATGGTACCAAAGTGCCTTATTTTGTGGTGATGGCAAAAAATCTTAAGCTCGATGGCAGCAATCCAACACTGCTTTATGGTTATGGCGGATTTGAAGTGTCTCTTCGCCCAGCGTATTCAGCTACCATTGGTAAAAACTGGTTAGAGCAGGGCGGTGTGTATGTACTGGCCAATATCCGAGGTGGCGGCGAGTATGGTCCTGCGTGGCATCAAGCGGCGCTTAAGCAGAATCGTCATAAGGCCTACGAGGACTTTGAGGCCATCGCTGAGGATCTCATCGCCCGTAAGATCACCTCGAGCAAGCATTTAGGCATTCAAGGTGGCAGTAACGGTGGTTTGCTGATGGGCGCCGCCTTTACCCGTCGTCCCGATCTCTATAATGCCGTGGTATGCCAAGTGCCTTTACTCGATATGTACCGTTTCAATAAGTTACTCGCTGGCGCAAGTTGGATGGGGGAGTACGGTAATCCTGATGTTCCAGAGGAATGGGCCTACATAAAAACTTACTCGCCATACCATAACCTGCATAAAGACGTGCATTATCCTAAGGTGTTTTTTACCACCTCAACCCGTGACGACAGGGTACATCCAGGGCACGCCCGCAAGATGGTGGCTAAGATGAAGGATATGGGTATTGATGTGCTTTACTATGAAAATATCGAAGGTGGGCATGCTGGGGCTGCAGATAATAATCAAGCTGCGGAACTAAATTCAATGGCGTTTGCCTACTTATTACAGCAGTTAAAATAATCGCACTTGTTACCGCAGTAAATTAACAAGCTGGGGTTAGTTCCCAGCAAGTCCCTATAGGTTGGGGAGTCAAAAACGGTCGAATGCCTTCAGATTCGGCCGTTTTTTTAATCTGTATTATAACTTGTTAATTATAAAGATTATTTAATTGAGGAGAATCTGACGACTTGCTAAGATGGCGCAAATTGTAGGGCATAAGATTGCCTTAAGAAAACTAAGTTAGCTTCGGCCCACTATTGATTTGAGAGACCATAACCAGTGCTGACGAGATTTAAAACCCTAACCGTGAATCGTTTCACTTTTATCACCGCAGTATTTTACGTTTGCGTTTTTAATATCCCACTGTTTGAAATCATCAAAAAAGGCATTGAAAAACAACCTGATGTCGATCCGGTTTTTATCGCCAGTATGCCGTTATTTTTGATCTTTGCGCTGAGTTTTGTGTTTTCGCTGTTTACAGTGAAGTATCTGCTAAAGCCCTTTTTTATCATTCTCACTTTATTATCATCTAGCGTGTTTTTTGCGGCCTTAAAATACAATATCGTGTTTGATTACGGCATGATTGAAAACACCTTTCAAACCAACAGCGCTGAAGCGCTGATGTATGTCAATTTTGCTTCCATACTCAATATGCTGCTTACGGGGATTTTGCCAGCCTATTTGATTTACAAAGCTGATATTCAATACAAGCCATTTTTCAAAGAGTTGCTACATAAAGTTTTGTTTATGCTGGCGATGTTAGCAGGGCTTGGGATTATCGCTTTCTTCTATTTCCAAGACTACGCTTCCTTTGGCCGCAATAATGATGAGATTAAGCGTTATATCGTGCCGACCTATTTTATTGGTGCGGCGGCTAAGTACATCAATGTGCATTACCTACAAACACCAATCAAATATGAACAGCTTGGCTTGGATGCAAAAAATGTCAGTCCCAATACCAACGCTAAGCCCAATTTATTAGTGCTGGTGGTTGGGGAAACAGCTCGTTCGATGAACTATCAATACTATGGTTATGATAAACCGACTAACGCCCATACTCAGGGGCAAGGATTACTGGTCTTTAAGGATACCCATTCTTGTGGTACGGCAACCGCAGTATCGTTGCCTTGCATGTTCTCCCGCATGGGACGCGATGACTATGATTCTCGCCGTGCCTATGCCCAAGACACGGCCGTTGATGTACTGAATCATGGCGGGATTAAGGTGCAATGGTTTGATAATGACTCGGGTTGTAAAGGCGTGTGCGATCAGGTTGAGAACATCACTATCGATTTAAAGAGCGATCCTGAGTTGTGCTCCGGTCAATATTGCTTTGATCAAGTTTTGTTGAACAAACTTGATGAAGCATTAGCTAACGCCGAGCAAAAAGATACCGTGATTGCGTTACATATTATTGGCAGTCACGGGCCGACCTATTATCTACGTTATCCGCCAGAGCACCGTAAATTTACGCCGGATTGCCCACGTAGTGATATTCAAAATTGCACTGCTGAAGCGTTAATGAATACCTACGACAACACTATCTTATATACCGATTACATTCTTAGTCAGGTTGTCAATAAACTTAAACAGCAGCAAGAAAAATTTGATACTGCCATGTTCTATCTATCCGATCATGGCGAGTCTTTGGGTGAAAAAGGAATGTATTTGCATGGCGCCCCTTACAGCATTGCGCCCATTGAGCAAACGAGTATTCCTATGCTGGCTTGGTTTTCTGAGGACTTTAGTCAAGATAATCACTTGAATATGGCTTGTCTTGCTAAAGAAGCTGAAAAGGGGGGATTTTCCCATGACAATTTATTCGATAGCCTATTGGGATTAATGAATGTTCAAACTCAGGTTTATCAGCCTGAATTGGATATTTTTGCCCGCTGCCGAGGTTGAGCCGCTTTTGGCATAACATAAAAAATTAAAGGAGGATGGCAACATCCTCTTTTTGTTTTTGCGCGCCATCATAATAATCATTTTATCCAGTATCCAAAACGAAGCAGTTGAGTTAACTTAAGTTATACAAAATTATAACAACTCATGGATGCATGATTCATGTCTTTTCCTGCAGCAAATAAAGAGCTCGATTCAGCGGCTCAAATTTTACGTTTAGCTGTACCGCAAATGTCTGCGCTCGATATACCGGTTACGCCAGAAAACTACACCGTTTGGTATGAGTATTTTGCCCAGTCGAATCTTGATTTGAATCGTGCTATCGATGGTTTTCTTGCTAACAACGTGGTATTTACCAAAGAAGTGAATACCAGCCTGTACAAGAATTTTATCCAAGAAAAGTCCCCTGAAGTCATTGAGAATGTCCAGATAGAAACTCAGATACTGATTAACTCTCTCATCAGTAAAATTACTCAGTTAACTCAAGGAACGGAAGCATTTACAAGCACCTTGGCGGATTTTGGATTGCAACTGCAATCAACGCCCGATGTGAATACGTTAAATCAATTAGTCGATGGGGTGCTTGATGAAATGCAGAGCCTATTGGTTAATAACCAAGCCATGGAGCAGAGCCTCAATGCCATGGGACAAGAAGTACAAAACTTAAAAGCTGAAATGGAAAATTTAAGTCTGGCAGCAATGACAGATCAATTGACTTCGTTACATAACCGCCGAGCTTACGAAATTGCTATTCAAGACCATATCCATCGTGCGGAGGAACAACAAACCCGTTGTAGTTTATTACTTGTGGATATTGACAGATTTAAGATATTTAACGACACCTATGGGCATCAAATCGGCGACAAAGTCTTGGCTTATGTTGCGCTGGCTTTAAAACAATGTGTGCGTGGTGATGACTTTGTCGCCCGTTACGGCGGTGAGGAATTTGTGGTGTTGCTGCCTAATACCCATTTTCATGATGCGCTGCAAGTGGCCGAGACTTTGAGGGAGCGGATCTCCGAGCGGCGCCTAGCGATAGGCAAAGATAAAAAACTCTCATTGGGCGCCATTACGGTGTCGATTGGCTTAGCCTCTTTGCAAAAGGGCGATGATGCAGAAACCTTGTTTAGCAGAGCGGATAAAGCCCTGTATGAAGCTAAATCTGATGGCCGTAATTGCGTGCGTGGCTGAGTTGTTGCTTATTATCAGTATAGTTTGAGGGCGTATGGATAATGGTTTAAGTGTTAGTAATCACAGCATCCTTATGCTTCAGTGATGCGAATCTTGGGTTCAGGATTGAGCGCCTTACGCCAATAAATGTTTAAAATGCAGTAAGCGATTGTTGGCGGGCATGGCGATATCTTCAACTAAGGTTAAGTTTTGGGCTTGGGCAAGGGTGACAATCCATTCAACATCTCGAATGCCGCTTTCACTATCTCTTTGTTTTAATAAGTCATCAAATCGCCGATTGCTGTCGCTGGTATAGTGACCTTGATAGTTAAAAGGCCCGTACAGGCATAGGGAGTTGAGCTGTGGTAAATACTCACCTAAGCCATTAAAAAATGCTTCCACCTTGGGTTTACTCATAATATGTAAGGTATTGGCGCTGAATACTGCATCGATATGGGGGCCGTTGATAGGCCAAGGTAGTGACACATCAAGTGTAATAGGTAAGCCAAGATTATGAACGCCAAGTTGATGACCTTGTTGCAAACATCTTGCACTAATGCCCTCAAGATATTGCGCTTGATCGCTCGTTTGCCAAAAAAGTTGAGGGAGATTCGCCGCAAAATAAACGGCGTGTTGTCCCGTGCCGCTGCCAATTTCAAGTACCTGTTTGGTATTGGCAAAAGCGGTTTTTAATACCGCAAGAATAGGCGTTTTATTATTTTCACAGGCTTGAGAAAAGGGCAGAACATCAGTTGTTTGAGGTTGTATATCCTGCGGCATAGTTTCTCCTGATAGGTCATTGTTAAACAAGTTATTGTTAAATAAATCTTTGTGAAATGCGTCTTTCTGATGGCGATTACCCTTGAGACAATAACGCAGGGTCAATTCTATTACCATCCTAGCGGGTGGTGCCTAGCTTAAGTCACTAACCTCGTTAATCCAATGGCTTAAGCTGTTTTGCCAAACTCGCTTATTTCCCTGTCAGGGGGCATTCTTCTGTTGACCATGATAATAGCTTCGTTATACTCAAAAATTCTGAACGTTTGTAAAAAATATTAAACGAAAAATCATAATAACATCGTGTAAGGAAACCCTATGTCAGCCAAACGCTGCGCCTCTTATTACAATGCCACTATTAAGCAAGAGTCTGATTATCCAGAACTTGAAGGTGATCTCCGTGTAGATGTTGCCATTATCGGCGGCGGGTTTACTGGTGTTGCAACAGCGGTTGAGTTGTCTGAAAAAGGCTACAAGGTCGCATTATTAGAGGCAAATAAAATTGCTTGGGGCGCCACTGGCCGTAATGGTGGTCAAGTGACCGGAAGCCTATCTGGCGATGCAGCGATGACCAAGCAATTACGCCGTCATCTTGGTCAGGATGCCGAGGATTATGTGTGGGATCTTCGCTGGCGTGGGCACGATATCATCAAAAGTAGAGTGGCGAAGTACAACATTGATTGTGATTTAAAATTTGGTCATATCCAGACGGCCTATCGCCCCACACATATGGCAGAGTTACAGCAAATGTTCGACGAGGCTAATCGCCGTGGCATGGGGGAGTTTATGACCTTAGTGCCTGAGCAGGAGATGCCCACCTATTTAGCCTCGCCCTTGTACCACGGCGGTTTAGTCAATCGGCGCAATATGCATCTGCATTCGGTAAATCTATGCCTTGGTGAGGCTCGAGCCGCGGCTTCATTGGGCGCTAAGATTTTTGAACATTCACAGGTGCTGGATATTCAGCAAGGAGAGCTTGCAACCGTGCTCACGCCAAAGGGAAGGGTAAAGGCAAACAGCGTGCTCATCGCGGGCAATGCCTACCACAAATTGGGCCGTCCCAAGCTACGGGGCATGTTATTTCCTGCCTCCCTTGGCAATTGTGCGACAGCCCAATTGCCGGCTGAGTTAGCTAAGCAACTTAATCCGCAGGATTTGGCCGTGTATGATTGCCGCTTCGTGCTGGATTATTACCGCTTAACTGCCGACAACCGTTTGATGTTTGGCGGTGGCACCAATTACAGCGGCCGCGATCCTAAAAACGTTGCCGCCGAGCTGCGCCCGGCGATTGAACGTACTTTCCCCCAGTTAAAAGGTGTCGATATTGAATTTGCCTGGGCAGGCATGGCGGGGATAGTGATTAACCGTATTCCCCAGCTGGGCAAGATAGCGCCGAATATCTTCTATTGTCAGGGATATTCCGGCCATGGCGTGGCAACTTCCCATATCATGGCCGAAATCATGGCTCAGGCGATCGATGGTCAAATGCGAGAGTTTGATCTCTTCGCCGCGATGCGCCATATCCGGATCCCACTGAATGAATGGTTTGGTAATCAGGCCCTTGCGCTAGGGATGCTGTATTACACCTTGAGGGAAAACTGGCGCTAAACAGGTGGGGCGTCTGACGACCGCGAGGTGATTGTCACTCATATTGGATTAATTGTTGTGAGTTAACTGCTCGCCAGTTTTTCAGCTAAATAATCCACTAAAACCCGCACTTTGGCGCTCAGATGACGATTTTGGGGGTAGAGCGCCCAAATGCCTTCTTTGGCTTCGCGGTGTGCGTCGAGGAAGGAGATAAGTTTGCCTGCATGAATATCTTCTTCAATATAATAATCAGGGAGTTGTACTATCCCTATGCCTTTTAACGCTGCATCCCGCAGGGCATAGCCGCTGTTGCAGATAAGGTTGCCGCGTACCTTAATATTGCGCTCGCGGCCATGTTCAATAAAGCGCCAGTAATTGTGATTCCCGATCAGACAATTATGTTGATTTAACTCCGAAAGCGTATGGGGCTCACCGTATTTTTCAACATAACTGGGCGAGGCGGCCACATAATGGGTGCGGCTGCTCAAGGGTTTGGCCATCAGGCTGGAGTCGGCGAGTTTGCCAAGGCGAATGGCCAAATCATAGCCGCCCTCAATCAAATCTAAGGTTCTGTTAGTCAAGTCGACATTAAATTCCACGCTGGGATACTGCACCATAAAATCATTGAGTAACGGCATGATAAATTTTTCGCCGTAGGCTACGGGCGCGGTGAGTTTTACCAATCCTTGGGGTGAACCTTTTAGATCGGTAATCGCCCGTTCGGCCTCCTCGAGGCCTGTTTGCAATTGGCGGCAATGGCGATAATAAATCGTGCCTTCTTCGGTGAGCGATACCTTGCGTGTTGTACGATAAAACAGCTTAGTGCCGAGGCGATTTTCCAGCGCACCGATTTGCCGACTCACGTGGGCGGTGGACACATTGAGGCGCTGTGCGGCCAAGGTAAAGTTCTCGGCCTCGGCCACTGCTACAAATTCTGATATGCCATCCCAAAGGTACATTGTTGCTTCTCAGTAAAAATGAATTGCCAAAATGCTAGATTATCAATCCTCAGGAAATAAATACAATCTAGTGACTGCATTACCGCACACTATTTTTAAGCTTATCCGTCCACCTCAATCTATGCTTACAAGCGAGTAGGGCTAGGATAAGCCGTAAATCGATAAGCCCATTGATTAAAATAAGGAAAGACAAGCATGTCGAACGAAAAACCACAGTTTATCAAGTCAAAGGCCGCCGTGGCCTGGGGGCCGGGACAGCCACTCAAGATTGAAGAAGTCGATGTGATGTTACCTAAAGCCGGCGAAGTATTAGTGCGCATCGTGGCGACTGGGGTGTGCCATACCGATGCGTTTACCTTAAGTGGTGACGATCCTGAAGGCGTGTTCCCAGCGATCCTCGGCCATGAGGGCGGTGGTATTGTTGAGCAAGTGGGCGAAGGCGTGACCAGCGTGCAGGTGGGCGACCATGTGATCCCTCTCTACACGCCTGAGTGTGGCGAATGTAAATTCTGTTTATCGGGTAAAACAAACCTGTGCCAGAAGATCCGCGCGACTCAAGGCAAAGGTTTAATGCCAGATGGCACCACGCGTTTCTATAAAGATGGTCAGCCAATTTTCCATTACATGGGCTGTTCTACCTTCTCTGAGTACACTGTATTACCTGAAATTTCATTGGCTAAGGTCAATAAAACTGCGCCATTAGAAGAGATCTGTCTGCTAGGTTGTGGTGTGACGACAGGTATGGGCGCCGTAATGAACACCGCTAAGGTGGAAGAAGGCGCGACCGTAGCGATTTTCGGCCTAGGTGGTATCGGTCTTTCGGCCGTTATTGGTGCGACCATGGCTAAAGCCAGCCGGATTATTGCCATTGATATTAACGAATCTAAATTCGAACTTGCCCGTAAATTAGGTGCAACCGATTGTATTAATCCTAAAAATTTCGACAAACCTATTCAAGAGGTGATTGTCGAGATGACCGATGGCGGCGTGGATTACTCCTTCGAATGTATCGGTAATGTCAATGTGATGCGCAGCGCGCTCGAGTGTTGCCACAAGGGCTGGGGCGAATCAGTGATCATTGGTGTTGCAGGCGCAGGGCAGGAGATTTCTACCCGTCCGTTCCAACTGGTGACAGGTCGCGTATGGCGAGGCTCAGCCTTCGGTGGCGTAAAAGGACGCTCGCAATTACCTAAAATCGTTGAACAATACCTAGCAGGTGAGTTTAAGCTCGATGACTTTATCACCCACACTATGGGACTTGAGCAAGTCAACGAAGCCTTCGACTTGATGCATGAAGGCAAGAGCATTCGCAGCGTGATCCATTTCGATAAATAATTGCGCTCTTTGTCATCACAGCAGCAGATAACCGCTAACGACTTATCTGCTGCTTATGTGTTTTAAGCTTGTGATAGGGTCTTGAACGGCAAGCTAACCGCTGAAAGTGAACAGGAAAGGGATTGAAATGACCATAGAAAATATCAGCTGTAACAAGAGTTTTGGTGGTTGGCACAAACAGTATCGCCATCAATCTCAGGCGCTGAACTGCGAGATGCGCTTTGCGATTT
This sequence comes from Shewanella sp. Sh95, assembly GCF_001308045.1. Lineage (NCBI taxonomy): Bacteria > Pseudomonadati > Pseudomonadota > Gammaproteobacteria > Alteromonadales > Shewanellaceae > Shewanella > Shewanella sp. Sh95. The sequence continues at coordinate 36,974 of NZ_LGYY01000002.1, read as the reverse complement.
ACCTGCCACCCGAGGCGGCCAATAAACCTGTACCTGTGCTGTATTGGCTATCGGGTCTCACCTGTACCGACGAAAACTTTATGCAGAAGGCGGGCGCGCAGCGTATTGCGGCTCAGTTGGGAATGGCTATCGTCGCCCCGGATACCAGCCCTCGTGGCGATGATGTCGCCGATGCACCGGATAAAGCCTATGACTTGGGCCTCGGCGCAGGGTTTTATGTGAATGCGACCAGAGCACCTTGGAATCGCCACTATAAAATGTACGACTATATTGTGCATGAGCTGCCAGCGCTGATTGAAGCGAATTTCCCCGTAACCGGACAGCGCGCCATCTCTGGCCACTCCATGGGCGGGCATGGCGCGTTAGTCATTGGATTAACCCATCCCCACAGATATAGCTCCATTTCGGCCTTTAGCCCTATCAGCAATCCAAGCAATGCGCCTTGGGGGATTAAAGCCTTTACCGAGTATTTAGGGGAAAATCGTGAGCACTGGCGCCAATATGATGCCTGTGAGTTACTCAAATTGGCGATCAGCGAAGTGCCTATTTTAGTCGACCAAGGCGATGCCGACAGCTTTTTAGAAACACAATTAATGCCACACACGCTCAGTGATATCGCCAAAACGAAAGGCTATCCCTTAGATTTGCGTATGCAGGCGGGCTACGACCATAGCTATTACTTTATTGCGAGCTTTATTGAAGAACACCTTAAATTCCATAGCTTGTATTTTAAATAAGGTTGCCAATCGTTAACCCCTTTCAGGATTAAACCTCAGAGTTAAAGCCTAGGGTTAAATATTAAAAAGCGCGGTGAACATCAAGTTCACCGCGTTTTTATTTTTACGGATAAGTTGCGATGTCATTCAACATGTCATGTTGACCCATGGCGCCTGAATGATTTGAATGCAGCGGCTATATCTCAAATGAGAAAAAGCTGTTAAGTGCTCGAAATTAATGATGATTCATTCTCTATATTCTCAATACAATATTGGCGAATAAATATACATAAGGATAGGAGTTCAATATGAAATGGATGTTCGTACTGTTACTGGCGACAGCGAGTACCGCTAATGCCATGATTATCAGGCATGATGTCGATGACGCGAAATATCAAGCGGCGGCGCAACGCGATAATTCGACGGTCATCTTTTTAGGACTTTATAAAGGTGATGAAATCGTGCTTGGTACAGGCAGCCTTATCGATAAGCAATGGATTGTGACGGCGGCGCATGTGGCTAACGAGCTAACGACTGGCAATAAAGTGCAATTTAAAACGGATTTTTACCCGATTAAAGATGTGATAAAACATCCACTTTGGAAAGAACGACACTTTCCCAATGATATTGCATTGGTTCAATTGGCTTCACCAATTGAAGACGCCACAGTCGCTAAATTGAATCATGCCTCAACCGAAACGGGTAAAATCGCTACCTTCGTCGGACGTGGCGATTTTGGAAATGGGCTAGTGGGCGTTGTGGCGGCCGACAAACAATTGCGCGCGGCACACAATGCCGTGGTTGGGGTGCAGGAGCAATGGCTGCAATTTATCTTTGACCGCGACGCGAATACTTTACCATTGGAGGGGATCAGTGGCCCAGGAGATTCGGGAGGCCCCGCATATCTCGTCTCGACAAATTCAGTCTGCCTTATCGGTGTCAGCTCATGGCAAAATGCTGAGTCAACCAATTGGGAAGAAGGTAAGTATGGCGTGATTGAGCATTACTCACGCATTTCCTATTTCAGAGATTGGATCGAGAAAACACTTTGGCAGATATCAGGGATATCGCCAGAAATCTGTCCTGATAGTTAAGGCATTAGATTGTACGGGATAAACAAATGCCGCGCTTAATCGTTTAGGTTTGAACGGTTAAGCGCGGCATGACAGTGCTAAAGACTTAAGTTAATTAACAGTTTGAGTGGATTAACACTCAACAATGTTCACTGCGAGGCCGCCTTTGGCGGTTTCTTTGTATTTACTGCGCATATCTTTACCTGTATCCATCATGGTTTTAATCACTTTATCCAGTGATACCTTGTGGTTACCGTCGCCGCGTAGCGCCATACGTGAGGCGTTAATGGCCTTGATTGCGCCCATTGCATTACGTTCAATACAGGGCACTTGTACTAGACCGCCAACGGGGTCGCAGGTCAGGCCTAGGTTATGTTCCATGCCTATTTCGGCTGCGTTCTCAACATGTTCCACTGTGCCGCCCATAATCTCGGTTAAGGCGCCAGCCGCCATTGAGCAGGCTACGCCGACTTCACCTTGACAGCCAACTTCAGCGCCCGAAATCGAGGCATTTTTCTTGTAAAGAATACCAATTGCAGCGGCGGTTAACAGGTAACGGGCGCAAACGTCGATATCGACTTCTTGCACGAAGGTATCGTAGTAACAAAGCACGGCAGGAATGATGCCTGCGGCGCCGTTTGTTGGTGCAGTCACAACGCGATCGCCTGCTGCGTTTTGCTCGTTTACCGAGAGGGCGAATAAATCGACCCAATCCATTGCGGTTAATGGATCGACGTTGTTACGGCCTTCGGCTTTGAGGCGACGATAGAGTGCTGGCGCACGGCGACGAAGTTTTAAACCGCCTGGCAAAATGCCTTCTTTTTGGTAACCACGTTCAATACAGGTTTTCATGGTTTGCCAGATATTCCACAGCTTGGCTTTGACCTCTTCTTCACTGGCAAGGCTAAGTTCGTTGGCCATCATTAAGGATGAAATGCTTAAGCCATGTTCAGTACAAAGTTCGAGTAATTGGGCGCTGCTGTTAAAATCATAAGGTGCTGATTCAATTTGCGATGCTGGTGAGGCATTACGTTGGTTGATTTCATCTTCATCTAAGATAAATCCGCCACCGACAGAGTAGTAAGTGCGCTCAAAAATACATTCGCCTTTGCTGTAGGCATACAGTGTCATGGCGTTCGCATGGGCGGGAAGGGTTTTACGTCTGTGGTAGGTAATGCCGTCTTCACGGGTAAACTTGACTACTTTGCCGCAGCTGAGGGTGAGGGTTTCATTTTTAGACACTTGCTCAAGAATGCCATCGATGCTGTCGGTATCGACGGTTTCAGGATCTTCACCCATCAAGCCTAAAATAACGGCTTTACCTGTGCCGTGGCCCTTGCCGGTTTGGCCGAGGGAACCAAAGAGTTCGGCTCTTAATTCATCCACTTGGGCAATCTGGCCCGAATCAGCAAGGTGCTGCATAAAAATTTTGCCCGCTTTCATGGGGCCAACAGTGTGTGAACTCGAAGGGCCAATGCCGATCTTGAACATATCGAATACGCTAATCATGATTGAAGTCCTGTTGTGTCTCGATTTTTATTTTAGTGTGTGCGGATGAACTTTGCAGTTATCGTGTTAATACGCTGGTTTTTAGGGCATCAACTCTGGCAAACTGCAGGCATTATCCACGTAAAAATAGGCTTGTGTGATACGCTTATGTTCAGTATCCCATAAATCAGTATCAAGATTCACATTAGTTTTTTTTATTAGAAAGTCTTCGGATAAGCTGAGCTTAATTAGCGGATCATTAATGTCGATTTAATGGTCTACATTATCGGTTTTGGGCAAAATTTGACGGTAAATGGCTCGCTTTTTGGGGATTTTTGTGAACCCCGTAGCCAGTATCGCTATGGTTATTTTTTGAGTATGAATAAGAAATTTTAGGGAGAATTATGAGTTATCTAATGCTGGATCTGCTGTCTTTAGAGGTCAGTGATGCTGAAGCTGAGATGCTGCGCCATCCGCAAGTGGGCGGTTTGATCCTGTTTTCCCGCAACTTTACTAGCCGTGAGCAATTAATTGCCTTGGTGCAGCAGATCCGCCAAATTCGTCCCGAGATTTTGATTGCCGTCGACCATGAGGGCGGACGAGTACAACGTTTTCGCGAAGGTTTTACGCTTATTCCGGCCATGGGGGATATTTTGCCAGCGGCTAAGGGCGAGATGGTATTGGCGAAACGTTGGGCCTGTGAGCTGGGTTTTTTAATGGCCATCGAGTTACTCGCCTGTGACATCGACTTAAGCTTTGCGCCTGTGCTCGATCTTAACGGCATTAGCCAAGTCATTGGCAAACGTAGTTTTAGTGCAAAGCCCGATGAAGTGATTGCGTTAGCGCAGAGTTTTATTGAGGGTATGGCCGAGGCGGGCATGGGTGCCGTGGGTAAGCATTTCCCAGGTCATGGCAGTGTGGCTGCAGATTCCCATATTGCGCAACCTATCGATGAACGTGAGGCTGAGGCGATTTTTAATCAAGATATTCTGCCGTTTAAGGAGTTGATCGCTCAAGGTAAATTATCAGGCATTATGCCTGCCCATGTGATCTACCCTAAAGTTGATCCCAATCCTGCGGGCTTTTCAACCTATTGGTTAAAGCAGATCCTTCGCCAAGATCTGGGTTTTAACGGGGTGATTTTCTCCGACGATCTGGGGATGAAGGGCGCATCTTTTGCGGGAGATTATATAGGCCGCGCTCAAGCTGCGTTGGATGCGGGTTGCGATATGATTTTGGTTTGTAATGATAATCCAGGTGTTATGTCACTCTTAAACGGTTTTGTATGGCCTTCTGCTGCACCGAAACATCCGGCGAGTTTACTTAAACCTAATGCGGCGCAGACTGCTATCGCATTAGAAAATAGCGCTCGTTGGGAAAATGCTAAGCAGCTGGCCGAGCAAATACAGCTCGCACAACAGGCAAAAGTTTGATGTAGCGCAAGGTTCTGCAATGAATATTTGCTAGGGTTAGTGGCATACGCCGTGTTTGGCAGATTGTTAAAAGGTCTCAATATGATTTTTTATCTTCATGGATTCGATGCGACTAGCCCTGGTAATCACGAAAAAATGCGTCAGTTGCAGTTTATTGACCCTGATGTAAGGCTTATCAGCTACAGCACTTTGCACCCCAAGCATGATATGCAGCATTTATTGAAAGAGGTCGCCAAGCAAATGCAGTATAGCGACGATCCCACGCCGTTAATGGTGGGCGTCGGTTTGGGGGCGTATTGGGCTGAGCGAATTGGCTTTTTAAATGGGTTAAAGTCGGTGTTGATCAATCCCAATCTTCATCCAGAAGAGACAATGCAAGGGAAAATTGATCGCCCGGAAGAGTATGCCGACATCGCCAATAAGTGTGTTTCAGAGTTTAGGTTGAAGAATACCCACAAAGCGATGTGCATTCTGTCTCGTTTTGATGAAGTGCTCGACAGTCAAGCAACGTCCAGTGAACTCAGTTGTTTTTACCCTATCGAATGGGATGAAACTCAACCCCATAAATTCCCCCAATTAGCGGCCCATTTGCCTAAAATCAAAGCTTTTAAGCTAAACGGTTAATACTCGTTTGCAGACTCATCATTAGACCGCGCATCGCTACTCATTTGTAGGGGAATAGGTTTGGTTTTCGTGTGATTGCCAGCCTTAGCCTTCGCTCATTTCCATATTTCAGTTCGTTATATGTACGGGGTTGCTGCTTATGCTACCGAGCGTCATGTATTGGTATATCGATATATTTCATATTTGGAATGGTTGACGGTATATATTATTGGTTTGGTTGGCTATTTCAGTAAAAAGCATTAAATAAGTACTGTAAGAGTGGATTTATCTATCATTTTGTTGAAATTTGTAATTAATTGTGTAAAGTAGCGCGTCTTAATAGTTTGTTACAAAATGCTACAAACTTTTATGCCATTAGTCCATTTATGGACAACCTTTTGCGTATGTCGCCCGACACAGCTAACAGCGGTCTTGTTAGCTGTTTTTTTATGCGTTTCATTTCATTTGTTTCACTCAGTAAATCCATCACTTAACACATTTATAACGTAACTAAGCTCAAATCTCGGCTATGCTTAAACTCGCATGAGAATAACAAGCTAACCTTGTTCAGGAGTCTTAAATGAAACGGGTGCTAATCAAATTAACGGGAACCGTACAGGGTGTGGGCTGTCGGCATGCGACACTGACAAAGGCTCGAGCCTTGGGCGTGACAGGTTATGTGACTAATTGCGTCGATGGAAGTGTCGAAGTGCTCGCACAGGGCAGTAATCCTGCTGTAGATAATCTTATTGCCTGGTGTGAGTTAGGCGTGCCTTGCACCGATGGATTAATGGTGCAGGTGGAAGAAGACCAAGGCGATGATATTTATTTGGATTTTTCAATAGTGCGCTGATTTGTTGCTAAATTCAGTCTCGATGAGTCTTGAATGGTCATGGAGCTATTGGTGATAAAAAAAGCGGTAATTACACTCGTATTACCGCTTTTTATTTAGCATTGATTGGCTGGCGTTTTATGCGCTAGGTTGCGCCATCTTACGGATCTGGATCACCATGCCCATTTCGGGATGATCGAGATAATGAATTTCATCACTTTTCACTCGGCGATTCTGTTCCAGCGGAATAGACATCAGGTAAGGCGTCATCACTTTAACAGGCGTCGCATTAGTATTTGTGCTGGTTTCATCGGTTGGCACAGGCATTAACTTACGTCCTTCTTTACGAAGATTTAAGGCCGTTTCGATATAGAGGTAGTGGCTGAGATAAATATTTAGCGTGCCATCAAGTTGCCAAACAGGAGAGGGTAGCAATGGTGCCGAACTTTCTAAAGCCATTCCTTGGGAGCTTTGAGTATTTTGCATCGAACTGTTTAACGCTTGTTGCACAATTTGGCGGCCATCGAAGTGGTAGTTGGCGGAGAAATCCTTACCAGCAAATAGGCGAACAGGCACTGAGCCGCTTTTACCCGTCATAGGTTGCTGCCATGTCATATGCAGTAGACTACGATTACCACGTTCTCTGGATAAGCTATTAACGATACTTGCAAACTGACCTTGGTTGCTTGCGAGTAATACCGGGCCACTGCCAAGTTTGGCGTAGGTTTGGCTGCTACTGCCGATTTCCGATGGGATCATGCTTGGGTAACGGTACTGGGTGGTCGTTGTGCTTGGGCCTGTGATCCTTAAGCCGCCACTAGTGCTATTATCGGTGTTATTAGTGGCATTCGTATTTGTGTTTTCTGCACAATGGCTATTGGCATCGGCATCATAAACAAGTGTGCAAGGCGCAGACTCATTACTCATGGAGACCACAGCCTGACCTACAACCGGTGAGATCAGGTCGATTGCACTATTGGTTTTCGTCTCAATTGGGGCCATAGGCCATTGTTCAGTTGACTGGCTTTGGCGTTCGAAAATATAGACTTCAACCTCGAACCACGCCTCAGCACGGGCAAGTGAACTGTGTGAAAGTGCAATAAGTGTAGCGATAGAGACCGCGAGTTGACGTAACACTATTTATCTCCAAGACGATGTTGCGATTGATGTTGAGATAGTTGTTCGAGCAAGAGCTTGACTAACGCGAGCCTCTCTTTTGCCGTTTCGGCGCTGAGCATGAACTTTAACTTATTCGGCCCGTCCATTCGATAGATTTGTGGCTGACTTTGCAGTAATCCAATGATAAAGCTTGGGTCGATATTATGATCTTGGCTAAATTCGATACTGCCACCCTTGGCGTGTACCTCAATTTTAGTCGCCCCTAGCCGAGTTGCCTGATGTTTATACAGAGTCATTTCCATCAAGTTTTTAGTGGCCTCTGGCAGCAAACCAAAGCGGTCGATAAGCTCAACTTTAAGTTCGTCTAAGGCTTCTTCGCTGTCACAACTGGCGATACGCTTGTAGAGCGACAGACGAATATTCACATCACCGACATAGTCTTCAGGTAATAGGGCCGGAATTCTGAGTTCCATTTCACATTGCTGATTGAGCATTTGCGCCAGCGATGGCTCTTTACCTTGCTTAAGCGCTTTGACCGCCGATTCAAGCATTTCCATATAGAGGCTAAAGCCAATTTTTGAGATATGGCCGCTTTGCTCATCACCTAAGAGTTCGCCTGCGCCGCGTATCTCTAAATCTTGGGTGGCGAGCATAAAACCGGCGCCTAAATCCTCAAGGGCATCGATGGCTTCGAGACGTTTGCGAGCATCGCTAGTCATACGTTTAGGATGTGGCGTCATCAAATACGCATAGGCTTGATGGTGAGAGCGACCCACACGGCCACGTAGCTGATGCAACTGGGCTAAACCAAAGGTGTCGGCGCGTTCGATAATAATGGTGTTTGCACTGGGAACGTCGATACCGGTTTCGATAATAGTGGTACAGACTAACACGTTGAATCTTTGGTGATAAAAGTCCGACATCACCCGCTCAAGATCCCGCTCACGCATTTGGCCATGGGCGACCACAACCCGCGCTTCGGGTAACAAGGTACTAATGTCTTGGGCACATTTTTCAATGGTTTCGACATTATTGTGCAGGTAATAGACTTGGCCACCACGGAGGATTTCACGCAATATAGCCTCGCGCACCGTCGCGGGATCGGATTCGCGCACAAAGGTCTTCACCGCCAAACGCTTAGCGGGAGGTGTGGCAATAATCGATAAGTCGCGCATTCCCGACATCGCCATATTTAAGGTGCGGGGGATCGGTGTGGCGGTGAGGGTCAAAATATCCACATTGGCCCGCAGTGCTTTAATTTTCTCTTTTTGTCTGACACCGAATCTGTGTTCTTCGTCGATGATAAGTAGGCCTAAATTCTCAAATTTAGCCTCGGATTGCAGCAGCTTATGGGTGCCAATCACGATATCGACTTTGCCTTCTTCGAGCTGTTTTAGCACTTGGGTCTGCTCTTTGGCGGTTCTAAAGCGTGACATCACTTCAATCACCACCGGCCAGTCGGCAAATCTGTCCTTAAAGTTTTCGTAGTGCTGCTGGGCGAGTAACGTGGTGGGTACCAACACAACCACTTGTTTACCCGCATTCACCGCCACAAAGGCGGCGCGCATCGCGACTTCGGTTTTCCCAAAGCCCACATCACCACAAACTAATCTGTCCATTGCGGTTGGCGATTGCATATCGGCGAGCACGGCATGTATTGCACTTTCTTGATCGACGGTTTCTTCAAAGGGGAAACCTTGAGCGAATTGGGCGTATTCTTCGTCATTGATTTCGCAGCTCTCACCCGGACGAGCTTGGCGACGTGCATAGACATCGAGAAGTTCTGCGGCCACATCGCGGATTTTTTCAATGGCTTTATTTTTCGCCTTAGCCCAAGTGTCGTTACCCAGTTTATTAAGATGCGTTTCCCCATCGGCGCCAACACTATAACGGCTAATTAAATGTAAATTGGAAACGGGGACATAGAGCTTATCGCCACCTGAGTACTCAAGTTGCAAATATTCAGCAACAATGCCGCCAGTATCGAGGGTGACTAAACCTTGGTAAAGGGCAACACCGTGCTCTAAGTGTACGATCGGCTGGCCAACTTTCAGCTCGGCTAAATTTTTGATTAAGGTATCGTTACTGATCTGACGCTGTTTTTCGCGGCGACGCTGCTGTGAAATCCGCTGGCCGAAGAGCTCAGTTTCGCAGATGATGCTGACGGCAGTTTGTGCGCCGAGTCCCAGTACACAACCACGGGATAAGGGCGAAACGATCAAGCCAAGTTTGGTATCAGTTTTAATAAACTCATCAAAATGACTAAATACCGTAGGCTTTAACTGGATTTTACCTAAGAGTTCGAGCAGCGCTTCACGGCGACCTTCAGATTCTGCGCTAAATAATATGCGCGGCGCCTGCTCAGCATAATCCTGCAGTGCGATTAACGGCTGCTTTAATTTGTGATTGGCGCTTACCTCAGGCAAGGCTCTGGCATCAATTTGCGCCGCAACACCATTGGTGTCAGGATTTGGGGCCACAAATTGATAGCGAGGTAGCGGCTTAAAGGCGGCAAATAATTCTTCTATCAGTAAATACAGTTCTTTAGGGGCAAGCAGTGGTCGTAGCGGATCGACCCGTCGGTCTTCATACCGTGTTTCCACTTCATGCAAATGGGCGCGAGCGGATTTTTCGATATCGCCCAAGGTGACTAACTGAGTGTCCTTCGGCAGGTAATCAAATAGCGTCGCGACCTCATCGAAAAACAGTGGCAGATAGTTTTCAATCCCAGCGGGCATCAAATTTCGGCTCACCAATTGATAAACCGACTCTGGCTCTTTAACGATCACCTCAAAACGGCGGCGATAGCGTTGTCTAAAGCCTTCGATAGCACTGCTATCGGTTGGAAATTCTTTTGCCGGTAATAATCGCACCGCATCGACGGGTGTGGATGAGCGCTGGGTCTCTGGGTCGAAATGGCGAATAGTTTCAACTTCATCATCGAAAAGCTCGATACGCAGCGGCATATTCACGCCGGTAGGGAAGATATCGAGAATTGAGCCCCGAATGGCAAACTCGCCATGTTCGTAAACTTGCTCAACTAAATGATAGCCCGTATCGGTTAATTGCTGGCGCACATCATGGAGCTGATATTTATCGCCCTTTTTAAGCACAAATACATTGGAGCTTAAATAGGATTTCGGCGGCAAGCGCATCATCAGTGTTGTCACTGGCACGATAACCACGCTGTGCTCAGCATGGGATATTTGCGATAGGGTTTCTAAACGCTGGGAGATCAAATCCTGATGGGGTGAAAAACTGTCGTAGGGCAGGGTTTCACGGTCAGGAAATAGCCGCACCTTAATGGTGGTGTTCGCTAATAAATAATTAAGCTCTAACTCGAGACTCAATGCCGTTGGTGTGTCACTGGTGACAATGAGCGTGGTGCCTGGGTGTTGGCGTATCAAGCTGGCGAGGGTGACCGCTTGACCCACTCCGGCGATACACGACAGAGTTTGCATTTGAGTGCCATTTTTTACAACGGGCGGTGTTAGGGCTGAAATATGTGTCATTGGCGTGGGATAAACGGATTCATTCACAAAAAGTTGCATTTATTGTAGTGACTTGGGCGCTAGGGTGCTAGTGAAAACTCTCGTCTTTATTGGCGTTCGTCCCTAGCTTGTTTACGCAGTTTAAGTTGTTTTTGTTGAACATTGAGGCTCGCTTTGACCAGTTGCTCCACATCCGAATCCAGTATTTGGCTAAATTCGAGGTCGATTAGATAGGGCGACGAGGCGTTGTGCTGTTGTGCTTGCTGCGCAGTTGATTGGGCTTCCTGTGAGAGCATACAAGCGGTGACCTTGGCAAAACATAAAATAGCGACCAGTTCGTCATGGATAAATAAGGTCACTTTAACATGGCGCCCTAGAGGTAATTCGGTCGTGCTGATTATGCGAATACCGCTACCACCAAACTGACAACCATCATATTTATCACCCTCTTGGACTTCTTTTTCGAGCACGTGTTGCAGGACTAAATCCACCTTGCGTGATTGTAGCTTGAGAAAATCCACCACCACCTTGGCTTCATTATCTAAATGCCGCAATTGTAACAAACAGCTCGCTTCAAGGGCTTTTACTTCACTCAATAGCTGGATCCCTAAGGATTGCATTGATCTTAAAGCCATTTCATTGGGTAGAGGTCGGTTTTCGTCCCAGAGGCTTAAGTAAGCAGTAAAGGGATGAGGCACACTAAAATACGGATTGGTGTCAGTGAACAAGGCTTGCCTCTTTATTTATAGAACCTAAACCCCTATTATCGTGCCCATCTTTATGATTTAGCAAGTTCAGCACACAGGACGCAGCCCTCTTTCAATGGATCTTCGATTCCCTCTCTACGTTGGTTACCGTTATTGGCGGGCCAGAAAAGCAAACGCATTTGCTTCTTTTATTACCTTATTTGCCGTTTCGGGCATTTTTTTAGGGGTTGCCGCCTTGATCGTGGTCAGTTCGGTGATGAATGGCCTCGAAGGGCAATTAAAGCAGCGCATCCTCGGCGCTGTACCGCAATTGACGGTTTACACTAAAGCTCCCTTAAGCAATTGGACTATTGCGGCAAAAAAGCTAACTGAGCTGCCCGGCGTGCAAGGGGTGACGCCCAGTGTGTCGACGCAAGCTATGGTGCAGTCAGCGGCCAATATCCGTGCGGTACAAGTATTTGGGGTGTTTCCTGAGCTGGCCGAAAAACTTTCCGCGGTGGCGCAACATACCTATTCAGGCGCGTTTAACGAGTTAACCAGTGGCCAGTATAAGGTCATATTGGGCAGCGAACTGGCGCGCCAGTTAAAAGTCAGCCCTGGGGATACGGTACGCTTGTTAAGTGGCGATGGCGTGGTGTACTCGCCGCTAGGCCCAGTGCCCAGCCAACGTAAATTTTTAGTGTCCGCGGTGTTCGAAATGGGGTCACAAGTGGATGCGGGCGTTGCATATATCCATTACCAAGATGCAAAGCGGTTAATGCGTCAGCCCAGTGATGAAATCAACCAGCTAAGGCTGTATTTAAACGATCCTTTTAACGCGCCTGCGCTTGCCAAGGATGTGCAGCAAATCTTAACAGAGCAGGGCATCGAGGCGACCACGAGCGATTGGCGTGACACCTATGGACATCTATTTAGCGCAGTGAAGATGGAAAAAAACATGATGTCGCTGATGCTCAGCCTGATTGTGGCGGTGGCGGCATTCAATATTGTCTCGGCGCTGGTCATGATGGTTGTCGATAAAACCACCGATGTCGCAGTGCTTAAAACCCAAGGTTTAAGAACCTCTGCTGTGATGGGCATTTTTGTGGTGCAAGGTTTATTGAATGCGGTGTTAGGTTTAGCGCTGGGCTTAGTGGTGGGGATTCTAATTACCCTTAATTTGAATGGCATTATGGCAACCCTGGGTATTTCGATTTTAGGGACTGGACAAATGTTGCCGGTAAAACTGGCGCTTGGGCAATTGTCGCTGATTATTGTCGGTACCTTAGTGGTGACCCTAGTGGCAACTCTTTACCCTGCGCTACGGGCTGCAAGGGTGCAACCAGCCACCGCGCTGCGTTATGAATAACGGTGTTTTCAACGACTAAAATAATTGCTCCATCGTAAAAGTGGAGTGTAGACGTGGCACTTTGCCATGTCATATAGAATCAATAGCGAGAATCTCAATGCAAGATGTGTTACTGCAAGTGCAGGCGGTGAGTAAGAGTTATCACGACGGCGATGTAACCACGCAGGTGTTGTCTGATGTGGATTTACAGGTATTTAAGGGTGAACAGCTGGCGATTGTGGGCACTTCAGGCTCGGGCAAGAGTACGTTACTGCATATTATGGGGACGCTTGATAAACCGTCATCGGGAAAAGTATTGTTGGCAGGTGAGGATTTATATCAAGTGAGCAGTGCGCGTCAGGCGCAGATCCGTAATCAGGATTTAGGCTTTATTTATCAATTTCATCATTTGTTGCCTGAATTTACCGCGCTTGAAAATGTGGCAATGCCGGCATTTATCCAAGGTCGTGATCGCAGCCAAGCGCAAGCCGATGCCAAGGTTTTGCTCGAGAGAGTGGGTCTTGGGCACAGAATGAGCCATATTCCTGCTGAGCTTTCGGGCGGTGAACGGCAACGGGTGGCAATCGCCCGGGCGCTTATCAACAAACCCAAACTCGTACTGGCCGATGAACCTACGGGAAATCTCGATGCGAAGAGCGGCGAGGCCGTGTATGAACTTATTCGTGAATTGGCCAATCAACTCGGTACCGCGTTTGTGGTGGTCACCCACGATCCTAAATTGGCGGCGCGGATGGACAGACAACTCACCATGAAAAATGGTTATCTACAAGTACCGGATAGCGCCCAATGAAAGGACCATTAGCCCTCTCGATTGGTTGGCGCTTTTACCGTGCGCGCCAATCCAATAGTTTTATTAGCTTTATTTCCTTTGCATCGACAGCGGGTATCGCCTTAGGCGTCGCCGTATTGATTATCGTGCTCTCGGCGATGAATGGATTTGAGCGCGAGCTGGAGCAACGTTTACTCGGGGTGATCTCTCAAGCCGATGTGGTAGGCGTGAATGAGCCGATTGCTGACTGGCGAGCTGTTGAGCAAACCGCGTTGCAGATTGAAGGCGTTACGGCGGCGGCACCTTTTATTCGTATGCAGGGTTTAGTGCAAAAGCCCGGTGGTTTTCAGGGGCTTGCTGTTGTCGGTATTGATCCTGAACAAGAGGCAAAAGTCTCTACATTGTCGCAATTTATGACTCCCGAGACTTGGCAGAGCTTGAGTGAAGATGATAATCACATCGTCCTTGGTGAAAGTTTGCTGAAAAAATTAGGCCTCGAAGTCGGCGATACGCTGGCGCTGTATGTACAAGATCTTGACCCTGAACATGCGGGAAGTTTACGGGCGGCAAAAAGCCATCGCTTTGTGGTGTCAGGTGTGTATCGCTTAGGTGGAGAGCTTGAGTTAACTACCGCGTATATTCCCATGCGTTATGCGGCAAATATACTTAATTTACATCAAGGCGTGACGGGGGTTCGCATCAGCGTGGCGCAGGTGTTTGAGGCACCAGCGAAAATTCGCGAGTTAGGTTATGCGTTGAATCAGTCAGTGTATATTAGTGATTGGACTCGAACACAAGGTCATTTATATCAAGATATTCAATTGGTTCGCACCATAATGTACCTCGTATTAGTACTGGTGATTGGTGTGGCCTGTTTCAATATTGTCTCGACCTTGGTGATGGCGGTGCGCGATAAGGCCAGTGAAATTGCGATCCTGATGACCATGGGACTGAGCCGTTTATCGGTAATGGGCATTTTTATGGTGCAGGGAGCATTAAACGGTTTAGTGGGGTGTGCGCTCGGAGGGGTGATTGGTATTGCGACAGCCATTAATCTCAGTGCTATTGCTCGTGGCATTGAGCAATTACTTGGGATCCAATTGTTATCTGCGGATGTGTATTTTGTGGATTTTCTTCCCTCCGAACTGCATATGGCGGATGCCGGTTTAGTGATTGCCACCGCGTTTATAATGAGCCTGATTGCAACCCTGTATCCTGCATGGAAAGCAAGTCAAATTGGTCCAGCACAGGCATTGGCGGGCAGATAACTGGCGCTACCGTTCTGCACTTAAAAGCTAAAAAACAAAAGGCCAGTGATAATATCACTGGCCTTTTTGGTCTTGTTTTGCGCTAAACGTGATTAACGCTTTAAGCCTTCGTTTAGTAAAGGACGCATGGTTTTTACTAATTCGGTCGTCACTTTCGGAGAACCCGCAACGATATTGCCAGAGATCAGATAGTTATGACCGCCAGTAAAGTCAGTGACTGTGCCACCCGCTTCACGACATAACAGATCGCCAGCAGCGATATCCCATGGCTTTAAGCCAATTTCAAAGAAACCGTCTAAACGGCCTGCGGCCACATAGGCTAAATCTAATGCTGCAGAACCTGTGCGACGTAAGTCTGAACAATGACCAAACACTTCGCCGAAAATGGCCATATAGGTTTCGGTATGTTGACGGGCTTTAAATGGAAAACCTGTACCGATAATGGTTGGTGCTAGTTCGTTAACATTGGTCACGCGAATACGGAAATCGTTTAATTTGGCGCCTTTACCACGGATAGCGGTAAATAATTCTTCACGAACTGGATCATATACAACGGCAACTTCAGTTTTGCCTTTGTATTGGAGTGCGATAGAAACCGCAAAATGGGGAATGCCTCTAACGAAGTTGTTAGTGCCATCCAGAGGATCGACTATCCAAATATAGTCTTTGTTTTCACCGCGGTTTTCGCCTTTTTCTTCACCCACGATAGTGTGATCTGGGTAAGATTTACGAATTTGATAGGTAATAGCGGCTTCTGCTTCCTTGTCTACACTGGTAACAAAATCGTTGATACCTTTAGCACTGACTTCAACTCGGTCAAGTTCAGTGTAGGCACGCATAATAGTTTGGCCGGCCGCGCGAGCAGCGCGAACAGCAATCGTCAGCATCGGATGCATTGCAATCCCCTGGATGTTAAAGAACGTTAAAAATAGCGTGCGGTATTATACTCGATTTGATTGTTATATCAAATACCGATTTTCATATAAGCATTCGCGCACGCCTGTGATAGTATTCGCTCCCTGTGTTTTGTGAATTAAATTAAGTCGTTTCATGCTAAGTAATATTCGGGTGATTTTAGTGGGGACATCGCACCCCGGCAATATTGGCTCAACCGCCAGAGCGATGAAGACGATGGGGTTATCAACCCTGTATCTTGCCGAACCAAGATGTGAAGTGGATGGTCAATCCATTGCCTTGGCCGCAGGCGCTTCGGACATTTTAAAACATCTGGTTAAAGTGGATTCCTTAGAAGAAGCCATCGCCGATTGCAGTTTGGTGATTGCCACCAGTGCCCGTAGCCGTACCTTGGATTGGCCTATGCTCGATCCGCGAGAAGCGGGACAAAAGCTGGTGACAGAAGGCTTAGCAGGGCCTGTCGCCATCGTCTTTGGTCGTGAAAATCATGGGTTAACTAATGAAGAATTACAGCAATGTACTTACCATGTGGCGATTCCTGCGAACCCTGAATACAGCTCATTGAACCTCGCGCAGGCTGTGCAGATCATTTGTTATGAGACGCGTGTGGCACATTTAGCCCAAACGGCGGTGTCACAAGAGGTTGAAGAATATCCACTCTCTGCCGATCTTGAGCGTTTCTTTGTACATCTTGAAAGTACCTTATCATCGACTGGCTTTATTATTAAAAACCATCCCGGCCAAGTGATGACAAAGTTACGCCGTCTATTCAGCCGTGCACGTATCGAAAGTCAAGAGATGAATATTCTTCGGGGAATTTTGACTTCGATTGATAAAGTGGTGGGTAATAAACAAAAATAGCCAAAGCAAATTTGGTACATAACGGTAATCGCGAAGGATTGAGTAATGGGTGTGATAGCTAGGCTAAAAGAAGACATTGAATCTATATATCACCGTGATCCCGCGGCGCGTAGCGCCTTTGAGATCTTGGTTAATTATCCTGGCATGCACGCCATTTGGCTGCACCGGATAAGCCATAAGTTATGGAAGCGTGATTGGCGCTTAATGGCTCGTTGTTTATCGACTTTTTCGCGCTGGTTGACGGGAGTGGAGATCCATCCTGGTGCTACTATTGGCGATCGTTTCTTTATCGACCATGGTATGGGCGTGGTGATCGGTGAAACCGCTGAAATTGGCGATGATTGCACCTTGTATCACGGCGTGACATTGGGCGGCACCACTTGGCAAGCAGGTAAGCGTCACCCAACACTGGGTAATAACGTCGTTGTTGGTGCTGGCGCCAAAATCTTAGGTCCTATCACCATGCATGATGGGGCGCGTGTCGGCTCAAATTCTGTTGTAGTAAAAGATGTGCCTAAGGATACGACAGTGGTTGGTATTCCTGGGCGTGTGGTAGCAACGCCCTCACCACAATCAAAAGAAAAATCCGAACGCCGTAGTGCTATGGCTAAGAAGTATGGTTTCGATGCTTACGCGGTCTCACCTGATAATCCCGATCCCGTTGCTAACGCGATTGGTCAAATGCTGGACCATATGCATTTAATGGACTCAAAGGTGCAGGAATTGTGTCAAGCTATCCAGCGTTTAGGTGGCGATGTCTGCACCGAAAGATTGCCAGAGCTGAATGTTGGCGATTTTAACGATGTCGAAAAGGCGGCTGCTGATAAGCGCCAAAGTGCGCTTGATGAGTTTGATCCAAGTATATAGTCCTGAAAATAGTAGAGTAGAAGCAATTTCATTAGAGTGTCACCACTCTGCTAACGCTTTTATTTCGATAGTGCAAATCCCATTGCATAGCTTTTGAACACTTTTGGCATGCGTGCTCTGCTTTCATTTCAAGATAGTGCGTTAGATCCCGATATCAGGCCAATTTGGGTGATTAATTGCCCCTTTGGCATTGAATCTTAGGGCAGAAAAAGGTTAAATACCCCACCAAGATGAAAGGGTATTGGTTAACGGCGCGCTTAAATACTTGAGTGTTTTACTAGGTTTTATACTTGACTGATTTACTCGGGTATGTTGAAATAGCTCCATACCTGTTCGGGAGCTATGGTAGTTATGAAACTTACATCTAAAGGTCGTTATGCAGTAACCGCAATGCTTGATGTGGCTATCCACTCAGCTTCAGGACCAGTTCCCTTGGCGGATATCTCTGAAAGACAAGGGATTTCGCTTTCCTATCTGGAACAACTCTTCGCAAAGTTACGCAAACATGGCCTAGTGGCAAGTGTCCGAGGTCCTGGTGGTGGTTACCGTTTAGGCCTAGAGGCAAATGATATTTCTGTTGGCATGGTGGTTCATGCCGTTGACGAGTCTGTCGATGCGACTCGTTGTCAAGGATTAGGCAATTGCCAGAGTGGAACTCGCTGCTTAACGCACTCGCTTTGGGGCGATTTAAGCAAACAAATTTCAGATTTTTTAGATGGTATCAGTCTTGCGGGCTTAATGCAGAAACGAGATGTGCAATTTATTTCGCTTAAGCAAGACACTATGCAAAAGGAGCAAAGAGTCAGCTTATAGGCTTTTTGTTATACGATAAAAATTATTTTTGTACGTTGTATGTAGCCTCGGCAGAGACTGCTAAGTACGGAGTGTGTTATGAAGCTTCCTATCTATTTAGATTATGCCGCCACCACGCCTGTTGATCCGCGAGTTGCGGAAAAAATGTTCCAATACATGACGATGGATGGCATTTTCGGTAACCCAGCATCACGTTCTCACCGTTATGGTTGGCAAGCTGAAGAAGCGGTAGATGTCGCTCGCAACCAAGTGGCTGATCTTATCAATGCAGATCACCGTGAAATCGTGTTTACCTCTGGTGCAACTGAGTCGAATAACCTCGCCATTAAAGGCGTTGCGCATTTCTACAATAAGAAAGGCAAGCACATTATCACCAGTAAGACTGAACACAAAGCTGTGTTAGATACTTGCCGTCAACTTGAACGTGAAGGTTTTGAAGTCACCTATTTAGAACCAGAATCTAACGGCATTATTCCGATGGCGCGCTTAGAAGCGGCTATGCGTGACGATACTATTCTCGTCAGTATTATGCACGTCAACAACGAAATCGGTGTGATCCACGATATCGATGCAATCGGTGAGTTATGCCGTTCAAAAGGCATTATTTTCCATATGGATGCGGCGCAAAGTGCTGGTAAAGTACCGATTGATGTGCAACGCACTAAAGTAGATCTGATCTCCATTTCTGGCCACAAAATGTATGGTCCTAAAGGGATTGGTGCCTTGTATGTTCGTCGTAAACCCCGTATCCGCTTAGAAGCGCAAATGCACGGTGGTGGTCATGAGCGGGGTATGCGTAGTGGTACTCTGCCAACTCACCAAATCGTCGGTTTAGGTGAAGCTGCGGCGATTGCAAAAGCTGAAATGGCAACAGATGACGCGCGTATTGCTAAGCTGCGTGACAAATTATGGAATGGCATCAAACACATTGAAGAAACCTATATCAACGGTGATATGACTCAGCGTGTGAGTGGCAGTCTCAACGTTAGTTTCAACTATGTTGAAGGTGAGTCACTGATGATGGCCTTAAAAGATTTAGCGGTTTCATCGGGTTCGGCTTGTACCTCAGCCAGTTTAGAACCGAGCTACGTGTTACGTGCACTGGGCTTAAATGATGAAATGGCGCATAGCTCGATTCGTTTCTCTATCGGCCGTTTTACCACCGAAGAAGAAATCGACCACGCTATTGAAGTTATTACTCAATCTATTGATAAATTAAGAGAAATGTCTCCATTGTGGGAAATGTTTAAAGATGGCATCGACCTGAATCAGGTGCAGTGGGCCCATCATTAATTCGACTAATGACAATAGATAATTTTGGAGCAGTATCATGGCTTACAGTGAAAAAGTGATAGATCATTACGAGAACCCACGTAACGTTGGTTCTTTCGATAAAAACGATCCTTCAGTCGTAACCGGTATGGTGGGTGCACCAGCTTGCGGTGACGTGATGAAGTTACAACTGAAAATCGGTGCTGACGGCATTATCGAAGATGCTAAGTTCAAAACCTATGGTTGTGGTAGTGCGATTGCATCAAGCTCACTGGTCACTGAGTGGGTTAAAGGCAAGACAATTGAGCAAGCTGCGGCGATCAAAAACACTGATATAGCTGAAGAGTTAGCTCTGCCACCCGTAAAAATCCACTGTTCTATTTTGGCTGAAGACGCCATTAAAGCGGCGATTGACGAGTACAAATCTAAACAAGCTAAGTAACATCTGGAGTTAAGATGGCAATTACAATGACCCCAGCGGCAACTGAACGCGTCAGGTCTTTCTTAGCAAATCGAGGCAAGGGAATTGGTCTGCGCCTCGGCTTAAAGACGTCAGGCTGTTCAGGTATGGCTTATGTGCTTGAGTTTGTTGATGCACTGAACGATGACGATGAAGTATATGATATTGATGGTGTAAAAATCATTATCGATGCGAAAAGCTTTATCTATCTTCAGGGCATTGAATTGGATTTTGTTAAAGAAGGACTGAACGAAGGTTTCCAATTTAACAACCCGAACGCAAAAGGTGAGTGCGGTTGCGGTGAGAGTTTCACTGTTTAATTGCCGAATTGACGCATGAATTATTTCGAGCTGTTTAAGTTTTCTCCTAGCTTCGATATTGACACCGCATTGCTTGCAGAACGCTACCGCGACCTGCAACGTGCGGTTCATCCCGATAAGTTTGCCAATGATACCGAGCAACAACGGTTGTTGTCAGTGCAACGCACCGCACAAGTCAACGACGGTTATCAAACCCTAAAAGATCCCATCCGCCGTGCTGAGCATATGCTCTCCCTGCGTGGTATTGATTTAAGTCATGAGACTACGACAGTGAAAGATACTGCATTTTTAATGCAGCAGATGGAATGGCGTGAAGCACTTGAAGATATTCGTGATAGCGCCGATCCCCAAGCCAGCATTGATGAACTGTACGATTCTTTTGCGACTTACCGCGCTCAGTTGAATAAAGTATTGGCTTCACAGCTGAGCAGTGGCAGTGACGAAGACGCCTTGTTAGCGGCAGATCAAGTTCGCAAACTTAAATTTATGGCAAAATTACACGATGAACTGACGCGTATCGAAGACGCGTTGCTCGATTAATTTTCCTTATTGCAGTTATTTTGCCGATTCCGATTGATTTGAGTCGGCGTTACTAAGTTGGATACATATGGCCCTTTTGCAGATTGCTGAGCCCGGACAAAGTGCCGCGCCGCACCAACATAGACTTGCCGTTGGCATCGATTTAGGTACAACCAATTCACTTGTGGCTGCTGTACGCAGTGGCGTAACGGCAACCTTGCCTGATGAAAACGGACAGCATTCTTTACCTTCGATAGTTCGTTACACTCATGATGGAATTGAAGTGGGTTATGTGGCGGCGTTAAGTTCAGCGCAGGATCCTCAAAACACTATCGTTTCCGTTAAACGTTTTATGGGGCGTAGTCTTGCGGACATCCAAGCTGGTGAGCAATCTTTCCCATATCAATTCGAAGCCAGTGAAAATGGTTTACCGCTGTTTGTGACGCCCCAAGGTCGAGTGAATCCGGTGCAAGTTTCTGCCGAAATTTTACGTCCTTTAATTGAACGCGCCGAAAAAACCCTTGGCGGTGACCTGCAAGGTGCAGTGATCACTGTGCCTGCGTATTTCGATGATGCCCAGCGTCAGGGAACTAAGGATGCAGCATCGTTATTGGGTATTAATGTTTTACGCCTATTAAATGAACCCACTGCGGCTGCGATTGCTTATGGCTTAGACTCTAAGCAAGAAGGTGTTATTGCCATTTACGATCTCGGTGGTGGCACCTTTGATATTTCTATTTTGCGTTTAAACCGTGGCGTATTTGAAGTACTGGCTACGGGCGGCGATTCTGCGCTCGGTGGTGATGATTTTGATCATCTTTTACAAGCACATATGCAGCAAGTGTGGCAACTGACTGATATCGACTCTCAGTTAAGTCGCCAGCTATTGATTGAAGCGCGCCGGGTGAAAGAAGCCTTAACCGATTCGAGTGATACTGAGGCTAGTCTTACCCTTGCCGATGGTTCGGTGCTCAAACAAGTGGTTACTAAGGCGCAATTTGAGAGCCTCATCGCTGCGCTTGTGAAGAAAACCATCGCAAGTTGTCGCCGCACCCTACGTGATGCGGGCGTAACGGCTGATGAAGTGCTTGAAACCGTCATGGTTGGCGGCTCTACCCGCGTGCCATTAGTACGTGAGCAAGTTGAAGCCTTTTTTGGTAAAGCGCCATTAACCTCAATCGATCCTGATCGTGTTGTCGCCATTGGCGCGGCGATTCAGGCTGATATTTTGGTCGGTAACAAACCCGAATCTGAATTATTACTGCTCGATGTGATCCCCTTGTCGTTAGGGATTGAAACCATGGGCGGTTTAGTGGAGAAAGTGGTGTCTCGTAACACGACTATCCCCGTGGCACGCGCCCAAGAGTTTACCACCTTTAAGGATGGGCAAACGGCGATGGCGTTCCATGTCGTGCAGGGTGAGCGAGAGTTAGTTGACGATTGCCGCTCTCTAGCACGCTTCACCTTAAAAGGTATTCCACCGTTAGCGGCAGGTGCTGCCCATATCCGGGTGACCTTCCAAGTGGATGCTGATGGATTATTAAGTGTGACGGCCATGGAGAAATCCACTGGTGTGCAATCGAGCATTCAGGTCAAGCCTTCGTTTGGTTTATCGGATACTGAGATCGCGACTATGCTCAAAGACTCGATGAAGCATGCTAAAGAAGATATCAGCCGCCGTATGCTGGCTGAGCAGCAAGTTGAGGCGGCGAGGGTGCTTGAGTCCTTGAATGCGGCGCTCTCAAAAGATGGTGACTTACTCACAAGCGATGAGCGTCAGCAGATTGATACTGTGATGGCAGAGCTGGTTCACGTCGCTGGCGGTGATGATGCTGATGCAATTAAAAATGCGATCGAAACTCTTGATGAACATACTCAAGATTTTGCCGCAAAACGTATGGATAATTCTATTCGAGTGGCCTTTAAAGGTCAGTCAATTGACAAGATATAGGTGATGTGATGCCCCAGTTAGTCTTTCTTCCCCATGCTGAGTTGTGTCCCGATGGCGCAGTGTTGGAAGCTGAAGTAGGTGAAACGATTCTCGATGTGGCGCTGCGCAATGGCATCAATATCGAACATGCCTGTGAAAAATCCTGTGCTTGCACTACGTGCCATTGCATTGTGCGTGAAGGATTTGATGAGCTAGAGCCAAGTGATGAACTTGAAGACGATATGCTTGATAAAGCTTGGGGACTCGAGCCTGAGAGCCGCTTATCCTGTCAGGCTAAAGTGGTTGATTGCGATCTGGTGATTGAAATGCCTAAATACACTGTCAATATGGTGAGCGAAGGCTAAGTCACTTTTGTGCTGAAATCGCCAAAAACCAGTCCTAGTGACTGGTTTTTGGCTTTTGTAGACTAGCATTTGCGCAAGCAATAATAGCCATGATTGATTTATCCTTAAGCAAGCGTATTATGCGCTCAAAATGAAATGGTTGTCGGAGACCAGAATGAGAATCGCGATCCTATCGCAAGGGCCTGAGCTATATTCCACAAAGCGACTCGTTGAGGCTGCGACATTACGTGGTCACGAAGTCAAAGTGATCAATCCGCTCGAATGCTATATGAACATCAATATGCGCCAATCGAGCATTCATATTGGTGGTGAAGAATTACCGCCCTTTGATGCGGTGATCCCACGTATCGGCGCATCAATTACCTTTTATGGCTCTGCGGTGCTACGCCAGTTTGAGATGATGGGTGTCTATGCGCTCAATGATTCTGTCGGCATTTCACGCTCCCGCGATAAGCTGCGTTCAATGCAGTTAATGTCACGTCGTGGTATTGGTTTGCCGATCACCGGCTTTGCCAATAAGCCAAGCGATATTCCTGATTTAATCGATATGGTCGGTGGCGCGCCGTTAGTGATTAAATTGCTTGAGGGCACTCAAGGTATTGGCGTTGTTCTGGCTGAAACCCGTAAAGCGGCCGAAAGCGTGATTGAAGCTTTTATGGGATTAAAGGCTAATATCATGGTACAAGAATATATCAAAGAAGCTAACGGTGCGGATATTCGTTGTTTTGTCCTTGGTGATAAAGTAGTCGCCGCGATGAAGCGCCAAGCCATGCCAGGGGAGTTTCGCTCAAACCTCCACCGTGGTGGTACGGCAAGTTTAGTTAAACTTACGCCTGAAGAACGCTCAGTGGCTATTCGTGCCGCTAAGACCATGGGCCTGAACGTTGCGGGTGTGGATTTATTGCGTTCCAACCATGGCCCATTAGTGATGGAAGTGAATTCTTCACCAGGCCTTGAAGGGATCGAAGGTGCTACAGCTAAGGATGTCGCTGGGGCGATAATCGAGTTTGTTGAGAAAAACGCAATTAAGACAAAAAAAACAACTCAAGCGTAAAGTGAGTGGTGATTAAGCTAAACTCAGGTGAAATGCGTTGAAATGTCCGTTTGCATAGGGGAAAGAGGATGTCATTAAAGTGGATTGATTCATTAGATATCGCCTTGGAATTACTAGAAAAACATTCAGATGTTGATCCCCGCAAACTGCATTTTACCGAGTTGTATGAGTGGGTGTTAGCGCTAGAGGATTTTGATGACGATCCTAAACATTGCAATGAAAAGGTATTAGAAGCTATTCAACAATGCTGGATTGAGGAAAAATAACATCAATTACTCACCTTGTTGTTGCGGCAACTTGTCCACGAAATAATTAATTTGCGTGACATCCATCACGCTTATTTGGCTGTGAAATGGGATTTTAGTCGGAGTTTGATCAGTATCAAATTCCTTTTTATTGAATAACGTACCTTGTTACTTATCGGTTAAGCAGTTAACCGCTTAATATTATTCTCGCAACGCAAGGATGTTCACATGAAACTTTTGTTTGCTATGTTATTCACACTGTTACCCGCGTTGGCATGGGCTCATCCTGGTCATGGCGGTGTCGGTTTATTCCATCATTTGCTCGATTTAGCGCCAGCGGTTATTTTGGTTGCTTTGATTGCTTGGGCTGGAATTTGGGCAAAAAATAGAAAGTAAGCTAATTTGATAATGCTTACTCCTGTATTCATCTCCTTAGAGATATCTCGATAATAAATTGCCAGTTGCCCTTAAATGACAACTGGCGTTTTTTTGTGTGATCAATCTGGTTACAAATCCAGCCAATGTGCGCAATATCTCAGACTTATGTGCTTTAAAGATAGGATTTACTTTTTAAATTTCGTATAATCCGCGCGAATTTTTTCAAACTTGCTGACAAAGGAAGCTTGTTATGGCGATCGAACGCACATTTTCTATCATTAAGCCTGATGCTGTTGCTAAAAACCACATCGGTGCAATCTACAACCGTTTTGAAACTGCTGGTCTGAAGATCGTTGCAGCTAAAATGTTACACCTGACTAAAGAACAAGCTGAAGGTTTCTATGCTGAGCATAGCGAGCGTGGCTTCTTCGGTGCTCTGGTTGCTTTCATGACTTCTGGCCCAATCATGGTTCAAGTATTAGAAGGCGAAAACGCTGTTTTAGCTCACCGCGAAATTTTAGGTGCAACTAACCCAGCTCAAGCGGCTCCTGGTACTATCCGTGCTGATTTCGCTCAAAGCATCGACGAAAACGCAGCTCACGGTTCAGATTCTTTAGCATCTGCAGAACGTGAAATTGCTTACTTCTTCAGTGCTGAAGAACTGTGTCCACGTACTCGTTAATTTGAGTGCGGACCGAAGAAGGGAGCCTTAGTGCTCCTTTTTTTTGGCTGCATTTTGCTAACTACGCCAAGGACAAAGTGTTTAATGCTAGTAACAGGTTATTTTTATTCAGTTTTTAAAAAAATTTAAAAAACTTCCTTGAAATCCGCTTTCCTATCCTTATATCTATTGCAGGATCGCTCGATGAGGATCCCAATCGATTCTGTGCCGTTAGGACAGAAGTTAATTTAGGCGAAACAAATGTGTGTTTTCAACCTGAAAACCGTTCGCCAATTTCCCATATTGCTTAAGATAAGGATATGAATATGCGTACTTATGATTTAACTCCTCTTTACCGTAGTGCTATTGGTTTTGATCGTTTAGCCCAGATGGCAGAACATGCTGCCGCCAATAATGGCAACTCAGGTTATCCTCCATATAACATTGAACTCCTCGGCGAAAATCGTTATCGCATTACGATGGCCGTGGCAGGATTCTCGATGGAAGAGCTTGAGATCAGTAGCGAAGGTGAGAAATTACTGGTTAAAGGCAATAAGGCCGAAAGCCAAACTGAGCGTAAATACCTATACCAAGGTATTGCCGAGCGCGGTTTTGAGCGCACCTTCCAACTGGCTGATTATGTGACCGTATTGGGTGCCAGCTTAGAGAATGGTTTATTGAACATTGATTTAGTGCGTGAGATCCCAGAAGCGTTAAAACCACGCAAGATTGAAATCACCACCTCGCGCTTATTAGATAGTCAATCCTAATCCAGCATCGCGCGGATAAAGAAGGGGAGCTAAATGCTCCCCTTCTTGTTATTTTTTGTCTGGCTCGAATTGGAGATGTTTTCTAAGCGTTATCTTTATAAAAGTTCTTTAGGCTTTCATCGCTTTTTCGCCGCGAGCTAAGCCGACAACGCCCGAGCGTGATACTTCAACGACTTTGGTCACTTCACCCATGGAATGAATAAAGGCATCGAGTTTTTCGGTCGTGCCCACCAATTGGATGGTGTAAAGATTGGCGGTGACATCGACAATCTGCCCACGGAAGATATCGGCGGTGCGCTTAATTTCTTCCCTAAGCTCCCCTTGGGCACGGACTTTAACCAGAGCCAGTTCCCGCTCAATATAAGCTGACTCGGTAACATTCGACACCTTAAGCACATCGACTAACTTGTGCAGTTGTTTCTCGATTTGCTCTAGCACCTTTTCGTCGGCCACCACGGTAATATTGAGGCGCGATAAGGTGTTATCATCGGTTGGTGCCACAGTTAAACTTTCGATGTTGTAACCGCGTTGGGAAAACAGGCCGACAACACGGGATAAAGCGCCGGATTGGTTTTCGAGTAATACAGATATAATTCGACGCATTAGCATTTCTCCGTTTTGCTTAACCACATTTCATTCATCGCGCCGCCGCGGATAAGCATGGGATACACGTGCTCAGTCTCATCCACCATAATGTCGATAAATACCAGTCTGTCTTTCATGGCAAGGGCTTCGGCCATCTTAGACTCAAGCTCAGCAGGATCGCTAATCGTCATGCCAACATGGCCATAGGCTTCGGCAATTTTGGCGAAGTTGGGTACCGAATCCATATAGGAATGGGAATGGCGACCCGAGTAGATCATATCCTGCCACTGCTTAACCATGCCGAGGAAACGGTTGTTTAAGTTGATAATTTTAACCGGCGTATCGTATTGCAGAGCGGTTGAAAGCTCTTGAATATTCATCTGAATCGAACCATCGCCCGTTACGCACACGACGGTTTCGTCTGGCATCGCCATTTTGACCCCCATGGCTGCGGGTAAACCAAAGCCCATGGTGCCAAGGCCACCGGAGTTAATCCAATGGCGGGGTTTATCAAAGGGATAATAGAGTGCGGCAAACATTTGATGCTGGCCCACATCCGAGGCGACATAGGCCTCACCATTAGTGAGTTTGTAGAGAGTTTCAATCACTTGCTGTGGTTTGACCCGATGACTTTCCTTATCGTATGCCAAGCAGTTACGCTCGCGCCACACAGTGATTTCTTGCCACCATTGATTGAGCGCCTCGCTATCGTTGCTCTCCTTCGATTCTTCAAGCAGGGCTAACATGCTGTCTAATACAATATCGGCCGAGCCAACGATCGGGATATCCACTCGTACGGTTTTTGAAATCGATGAGGGGTCGATATCAATATGTAAGATGGTGGCGTTAGGGCAGTATTTTTCGATGTTGTTGGTGGTTCTGTCATCGAAACGCACGCCAATTCCGAAGATAAGATCGCAGTTATGCATGGTCATGTTAGCTTCATAGCGACCGTGCATCCCCAACATACCTAAGCTGTTTTTATGGGTGCCAGGGAAGGCGCCAAGGCCCATTAAGGTGCTGACAACGGGGATATTTAACTTTTCTGCTAGGGTTAAGATCTGCTTTTCACTGCTAGAAATAATCGCACCGCCACCCACATAGAGCACGGGTTTTTTCGCTGCTAATAATGCCTGTAATCCTCGACGAATTTGACCTTTATGGCCCGATGTCGTTGGATTATAGGAGCGCATTTTTATGCTCTCGGGGTAAATATAGTCGTGCAGTAATGCCGGATTGAGGCAATCCTTGGGCAAGTCTACCACGACGGGGCCAGGACGACCCGTGGAGGCAATATAAAAGGCTTTTTTAATGATCTCAGGAATTTGAGTGGGATCTTGGACTAAAAAGCTGTGTTTGACGACTGGGCGTGAAATCCCAATCATGTCGCATTCTTGGAACGCATCGTTACCGATTAGATTGCTCGGCACTTGGCCAGATAACACCACTAATGGAATCGAATCCATATAGGCGGTGGCGATGCCAGTAATGGCATTGGTGGCACCTGGGCCTGAGGTCACCAGTACCACGCCTACTTTTCCCGTAGCTCGGGCATAACCATCGGCCATATGCACGGCGGCCTGTTCGTGGCGAACCAGAATATGTTCAATACCGGGGATAAGGTGCAGGGCGTCGTAGATATCTAACACTGAGCCGCCAGGATAACCAAATATGTGCTTTACCCCTTCATCAATAAGGGAACGCACAATCATGCTGGCGCCGGATAACTTCTCCATGTGAAACTCCTATTGCATAGTACCGTTACGGTAAACAGTATCTTGTTACAGCGACGGTAATCGCTCTAAAAATAAGCCTGAAGGGTAATTCAGACTCCGTTTGCTGAACTTGAAATCATCGATTTCAAGCGCTCATCCCTTTGGATGCAGCAGCTGTTGCAATGAACAGAATTTCATCATATTCAAAAAAGAACACATTTCAAGGGTTTTCTGTAAAAAATAACCAACTTGAGACAATTTCATATTTAGGCGCGATAAATGCTCATGAAACGGGAGTTTTTGTGTGGGATAATTTTATTTAATCACTTTAATTAGAATGGGTTAGGTGGTGTATAATGAAAAACGGCACCTGAGCGCCGTTTGTTTAGGGAAGGCTTAATTTGTTACAAATCAACCACAAAAGCGATGTAAACTATGATTGCTTCGCTTACGCGGCATAAAGGCGCAGATTATTGCTTTGGTTTGGCTTGATGAGTCTGTCGGTTAAATTGACAGAATCCCACCAATAATACCGCCGTCAACATTAATGCCGAGAAGGGCACTGCGGTGCCATTGTAAAACAGCGCGAGTAATGGTCCTGCAAGGGCACCAAAGCCAAATCTTAAGGTGCCAATCACCGCCGTTGCCGTGCCGGTTTCCTGCTTAAATTTCATTAACACAATGGCATCAGCATTAACTGACATAATGCCAAGAGAACCCATCAGTGGAATAAGCATTAATACCGTAAAGTGGTAACTGAGACCCAATAAATTCACTCCCAGTAAACCTGCAGCTGCGAGCGCTCCTAAGAAAGTCGACACGTGCAACATCCTTAACGAGCCATAACGGCCCACAATTCGGGTATTGATGATATTTGCCAGCATCAGAGCGCCCACATTGGTACTAAAGAGTAGGGCAAATAAGGATTTATCTAATGAAAAAACCTCCATATAGACAAAAGGCGATGCCGTTAAATAACAGAAAAAGGCAAAGGAGGTGAGCACTCCGCTGGCAATATTCATTTTGACGCCTGGGCGTGAAAACACAGTGGCATAGGCGCCCAAAAAAGATTTTTGGCTGCGGCTACTTTGATCTTTATCGCTGGGCATTCTCAGCAGCGTAATGACCAACATCAGTAATAACAGGGCATAGGCTGATTGGATAAAGAATATCAAATGCCATTCGCCAAGTTCGAGGATAAGACTACCAATACTGGGGGCTAATAATGGCGCTAACATCATGATCAAACTGACATAAGACATACCTTTAGCCGTGTTTTCACCATAGACTTCTTTGATATAGCCAGGGACAACCACAGTGGCCGCTGCGCCGATAAAAGCTTGTAAAAAGCGCAGGCCCAAAAACACTTCAATCTGCTCAGCTAAGCCTAACAACAGGCTAGCTAACATAAAACCTGATAGCCCCATAATCACCATGGGACGACGGCCAATACGGTCAGCAAGCGGCCCAAAGCACAGCATGCCGAGGGCATAGCCGCCTAAGTAAACACTCAAGGATTGTTGCACTAAGGTGATATCGGTATGAAAGCTATGGGCAAGTGTTGCCATAGCGGGCAAATACATGTCGATCGCGAGCGGCGTGATCGCAACAATAGCGGCGAGCATAGGGATCAGCAGTGCCAAGTGGGGAATGCTGCTCGGTTTAGTCGGATAGCTTGACGGTTGTGGGTCCACAGTTACCTCGGGTGGCGAAAGAAGGCGATATTAAGTGTTATGTAACTCGAAAACCAAAATTGTAGGGTAACAATTTTGCCTAATGGCGACTCATTTTGCCTCAATTACCATAGCGTAATTTCGCCATGAACATTGGAGGAGTATAGGGAAGAAATGAGTGGCCAGCGAAGACTCAGCCAACAGTTGAACTGAATGATAGCTCTTGTCATCGAGTATAAGGATATTAAGCCATAACATAGTAAAATGCTCGGGCAAATAAGCCAATCTCGATGACGATATCTTTACACTTAAATTGTAACCAAAATCGCTTTACTGTCCTTGTATTGCATTAATTTACCAATGTACGCCTGAGCGTCATTCATTCGACTGAGGTTGTCACCCCAGTGTCATCTGTATGTCATCTAAACGTCTTGAATGCAGATTAGTTTAATGAGCTTTAGCTTAACCCTACGACTAATAACAACACATTCAGGAATGATGCAATGAACACAAAACGACTGCCGCTGGCCGGTGCGATACTGGCAAGTTTACTCCTTAGTGCCTGTAATGGTGATGACGGTACCAATGGTGAGCAGGGGGATAACGGCTTAAATTCATTAGTTAAAGTAACCCCACTCTCTATTGGTGATGCAAACTGTCCCGCCGGTGGTCAACGTATCGATACCGGGCTTGATGCGAATCGTAATGGTAAGTTGGAAGAGACTGAAATCGATGCGGCGCAAACGCAATTTATTTGCCAACCCCAAGCAGTTGGAGTCAAGGCGGAGCTTATTGGTCGTCATCAAACGGGCGTTTATGGCCTGAGCGCTGCTGAGATTGTTGAATACCATAGTGCTTCTCAGCGTATTTTTGTGGTCAATGCGAGAAGCGGTAAAGTCGACATTATCGATGCCAACTTACTTGGCAATGCTGCTGAGGCAACTGCGCTATTAGCCTTGAATAATCTTGATAAGCTCGGCGAGCTGGATGTCGCTAAAGATGTGGGCTTGAGTTTTATGGGCAGCGTTAACAGTGTCAGTATTTATGGTAACTTGTTAGCGGCGGCCATTGAGCGCGGCGATGCAGCGGGCAATAAGACTCAAGCCAATGGCTATGTGGCTTTCTACCAACTCAATGGCAATGAGACACCGCAGTATCTCAGCGCGGTTGAAGTCGGTGCATTACCAGATAACGTAGTCTTTAGTCATGATGGCAAAACGGTACTCGTTGCGAATGAAGGTGAACCAAATCAAGACTATAGTATCGATCCTGAGGGTAGTGTAGCCATTATCGCCATTGCGGATGGTAAACCCGCAGCAACGGCGACGCTAGTGACATTCACCGAGTTTAATCAGGGCAATGCTCGCTATAATGAAATCACCAAGGACATTAAAATCAATGGCCCAATGGCCACTGTCGCGCAAGATTTGGAGCCTGAGTTTATCAGTGTCAGCCCCGATAACAGCCGAGCCTTTGTGAGCTTGCAGGAGAACAATGCCATCGCGGTGATTGATATCACCAATGCCAAAGTAACGAAGATTTTACCCTTAGGACTGAAGGATTATGGTCTTGATGTGAATAAAATTGATGCAAGTGACCAGGATGATATGGTCAACCTTCAGGCCTATGCGGGCGTGTATGGCATGTATCAACCCGATACAGTTGCGAGTTACCGTTGGAATAATGCTGATTTTATTGTTACCGCAAACGAAGGGGATTCCCGTGATTATGCTGGGTTTTCGGAGGAAGCCCGTGCCGGTGACTTAACTTTAGATCCTAATCATCCACAATTTGCTGCCGCAAAAGATAAGACCCAATTAGCCCGTTTGAAAGTGACTAAGAGTATGGGGGATGACGATAACGACGGCGATTATGACAAAATTGTGAGCTTCGGCGCGCGTTCTTTCTCAATCTGGACCGCCGATGGTCAACAGGTGTTTGACAGTGGCAGCGATTTTGAGCGGATCACCGCAGCCTTGTTAGGCAATAACTTCAACAATAACAATGAAGAAAACAAAGGCGATAGTCGCAGTGATGATAAAGGACCCGAGCCAGAAGCCTTAGTTCTAGGCAAAATTGGCCAAAAACGCTATGCCTTTATCGGGCTTGAACGTACCTCTGGTTTTATGATTTACGACGTGACAAATCCCTTTGACGTGCATTTTGTGGATTATGTGGTAAACCGTGATTTTGACGCGAGTTTCAGCATTAATACAGATACGGGTGAAGTGAAAGGTGATGCCAGTTTAGCGGGCGATTTAGGGCCAGAAGGCATGAAGTTTGTGAGTGCCGAGAAGAGTCCTAATGGTCAGCCTCTGTTGATCATTGGTAATGAAGTCAGTGGCACAACCAGCGTGTACCAGATCAAGGTGCAATAGCCATAGCTTCTGTTCAAGGTGCGATAACTTTAGATCTCAACATCTTAAATGCTTGTAAGTAAGCTTAAAACGCCAGAGCACCACTCTGGCGTTTCTTTTTGCTTCTTTCTCGCGATAAAAATGCAAGGTTAAACGACTGAATAGGCGTTTTGCTTGAGTGCGTTAAAGGTGGATTCGATGCATTCGAGCGCAAGCTGGAATTGGGTATCGTTTTCGGCGCCACCTAAACTTAAACGGATAAAGTTATCATGACAGTTAAAGTCATCCCCATTGCGGATCAGTACACCTTTTGCTGCTAAGGCGGTCACCAGATGATGGGCTTTAATGTCTTCGGGTAACTGGATCCAGCCATTTAAACCCCGCCAGCGCTGAGTTAACCCTAGCTTGTCGCCCAATGCTATGCATTGCTGCTGACGCGCGCGAATAATCGCATCGCGATTGGCCGTGATGTGCCCGCGTTTGATTAGCTGACAGGCGAGCTCCACATTGAGCGGCGAAACCATCCAGCATTGGCTATGAATGGCGAGGCGCAATGGTGCGATAAGCGGCTCGGGTACGAGGATAAAACCTTGCCTTAAGCCCCCAGAAAACAGCTTAGAAAGGCTTGAAATGTAAATGACCCTCGGTACATTCAGCGTCTGTGCTAACTGCCACAGTGGAGGGTGCCATTCCTCGGGGAGAGAATAATTCACATCATCTTCAATGATATAAAACTGGTACTGCTCCGCGAGTGCCAACAGTTTTTCTCTCTGTGGCTCACTGTATTGAATGCAGGTGGGGTTTTGATTGTTGAGGGTTAAGTACACCAATTTAGGTTGATGAATTTGTACTAAGGCCTCGAATCTTGCCAGATCGACCCCGTCAGCGGTTAACGGCACGCCAATACTATTGATACCCAATTGTTTCGCGCAAATACGCACACCGGGATAGCTGTACTGCTCGTGCAGGAGCACCTCGCCCTTGGCTAGGAAGGCATTAAGGCAGGCAAAAATGGCCTGTTGCCCACCATGGGTAAAGATCAGTTGCTCGGGTTGCTGTTCAATACCGCGTAGTAAAAGCCAGTGGTGAAATACCTGTTGATGTTGATCTAAGGGGCTGGCGCGATAGCCAAGGAGTTGACTCAGTTTCGCTGGATCCTTAGCCAGTTGGCTTAGGCAATCACTCAGCGTACTTATTTGATCCGTCAACGGTTGCTGACAAGTCGCCATATTGAGCTGCAAATGACTGAGCTCTGGCACGGGAGAGGCGTTGACATAGGTACCATCACCAATACGCGCTTCCACATAGCCACGCTGCTCTGCAAGGGCATAGGCTCGTGTGACTGTGCCTATGGTCACTCCAAGTGCATCGGCTAAACGCCGCTGTGGTGGGAGTTTTGTGCCATGGGGCAGGGTCTTACACAAAATGCCTTGTTCGATCGCACTGACGAGACGTTGATATTTAGGACCTGTAAATGCCTCTAGATCCGGTGTCCAAATTGTACCCATGACAATAAATCCATTGATCTCCGCTAATCTCCCTATATTATTTATTGTATCTTTTATTGTCAAGTGTTGTATGCATACAATTTAGGTGTTTATGGATATTCAACTTTTAAATGATCCACAACTCTGGACATTAATGGCCTCAGCAGCACTCTTTTGTGCAACCATGACCATGACTCCGGGGCCTAATAATATTTTACTCGCCAGCTCCGGCGCTCATTTCGGGGTGATGCGTACCATTCCACATATTGCAGGGATCCGCTTAGGTTCGACCTCTTTGCATCTGTCGGTGTTACTGGGTCTTGGCGCTTTATTCGAGGCGTTTCCCGTGTTGCATCAAGTGCTAAAGTACGCAGCGTTATTGTATTTGTTGCACCTTGCCTATCGATTAGCCACCTCTCCTGTTAAGGCGGCACATTTGGATGACGGGCGTCAGCCGATGAGTGTGATCGAGGCGGCGCTGTTTCAGTGGATTAATCCTAAATCTTGGATGTCGACCATTACCCTTTGTAGTGCGTTTACCTTAGGGGGCGATGGTTTTTGGCTCAGTGCATTACTAGGCGTGTTAGTGTTTAATCTGGTGGGATTTCCCGCGTCCTTCACTTGGGTGTTTGTTGGTGCAGCAATCAGTAAAAAACTGAATACGGATAAACGTCGACGCCATTTTAACTGGTTTATGGGCAGTTTATTGTTAGTTTCATTGCCGATGATCCTGCGGTAAGCAGAGCTAATTAGGCTAAAAGCTTAAATATTCTGGGATACTGACTCGCTTAATGATTGGCTTTATGCCATAACCAACATAGTATTGATGACTTTTTTAGATAACGGTTTTATATACCTAAACAAACTGAAGAAGTTGGTTCCATGGGTATTGCACCGATATAAGGTGAGTTATCTAACCATAACAAGTTAGCAATTGACTTGGGAGTATATGGAGGTTAGCGCGTGAAGTTTCCCAGTTTAGTATCATTTATGCCTGGTTTGGCGCAGATGCTGCAGTACGAGAAGCAATGGCTCAGGGATGATGTTCGAGCCGGATTATCCGTGGCGGCGGTCGCTTTACCTGTAGCCATTGCCTATGCACAACTTACAGGGGTTAATGCCGCTGTCGGTTTATACTCCTGTGTGCTGCCAATGTTAGTGTATGCATTGTTTGGTACTTCTAGACAATTAATCGTTGGTCCCGATGCCGCGACTTGTGCCGTGATTGCCGCAGTTGTGACGCCACTTGCTGCTGGCGACAGCATGAAGCACTGGCAACTCGTGATGACCATGACGGCCATGACCGGTTTTTGGTGTTTAATCGCCAGCCGTTTTCGCCTTGGCGTCTTGGCGGACTTTCTCTCAAAACCGATTTTAATGGGGTTACTAAATGGTGTGGCGATCACTATTATCGTCGGTCAATTCTCAAAGATTTTTGGTTTCACCTTCGATGAGCGTTATTTGATTGAGCGCTTATCCGGTGCGCCTTCCTATCTTACCAAAACACACTGGCCCACCTTATTGATGGGACTGGTGACCTTAGCCACCTATGCCTTAATAAAACGTTATCGCCCACAATGGCCTGCTTCAATGTGTGCAATGGCAATGGCTGCATTTTTGGTGTGGGCCTTTAACTTAACCAGCTTCGATATCAATGTGGTGGGCGAGGTGAGTGCAGGCTTGCCTTCGTTTCAAGCACCGGTTTTTAATATTGGTATTGCCCGTGAACTAGTTGTGCCTGCGCTTAACTTAGCCATGGTGAGCTTTGTGAGTATGATGCTTACTGCACGCAGTTTTGCGGCTAAAAATGGCTATGATATCGATGCGGACAAGGAGTTTCGCGCCCTCGGTATTGCCAATATTGCTTCAGCTTTATCACAAGGTTTTGCGGTCAGCGGTGCTGATTCGCGTACAGCTGTCAATGATGCTAACGGCGGTAAAAGTCAGCTCGTATCAATCATCGCGGCGTTATTGATTGCGATCGTTGCGCTGTTTTTTACTGCACCACTGAAATATATCCCCAGTTCAGCTCTTGGTGTGGTCTTAGTGATTGCCTCTATTTCGTTGATTGATTTAAAGGCGCTATGGAATCTGCGCGTCAGAGACCGCTCAGCCTTCTTGCTTGCTTGCACCACATTGTTTTCAGTACTGTTTATTGGTGTTATCCCTGGGATTACCTTTGCGGTGTTACTCGGTTTATTCCAGTTTTTAGCGACTGTGATGCGGCCAACGGATCAAGTGTTAGGGCTTGATCATAAAGGGGTTATCCGCAGTGTAGATGATTCGGGCAAGGCTAAGTCTGTGCCAGGGGTGTTTATCTACCGCTTTAATTCACCCTTAACCTACTTCAATGCCACTTACTTTAAACGTCGGTTACTGGAGAAGTTTATCCGTGAGCCTGAACCCGTCGATTGCATCATTATTGATGCCGTGCCGTGTTTTACCCACTTGGATTTAAGTGTGATGGCCATGCTTGCAGATCTCCATCAATTATTGAAGAAGCGTGGGATACGTTTAGTCTTGGCGGGGCGTAAAAGGCAGATGCTTGGCTGGTTTGAACAGGCGGGGATCCCGTCAGGCGAAGGCGGCATTTTAATTCGGCCAGATTTATATCTTGCGCTGAAAATGAACCAAAGTTACAAGCAAGCACTAGCTGAAGGCCAAGCACCTGTTATCAAAAAAGCGCCTGAGGATGATGTGCTACTTCATAGTCATTTATAGGATACTATTTTAACGAAAAGTGCGGTAATGTCCGTAATGCCGTTCACTTAAGAGTGAACGGCATTTTTCTTTGGTCTAACCGGAAACTTGTTTTTGCTCATTTTAAGGACTCGTGGATATGCCCTTTCCCGTTTACCATCCAGCTTCAATTGCCTTGCA
>NZ_LGYY01000259.1:0-362 GCF_001308045.1 Shewanella sp. Sh95 | reverse complement strand
GCGTTGTGAGGCGTTGAGCTAACTGATACTAATGACTCGAGAGGCTTAACCATACAACCCAGATGGGTTTTGCTAAGTAGCACTTAGACGAATAGAAACACTTAAGAAGTGGTACTCAATACAGCTTTCTAAATTAAGAAATAAAGGTTAATTACGCAGGTAATTGTACGGCAGACAAAGCCGTGACGAGCGAAGGGCGGAGTGTACAGTAGTACATGAGCACTGGAGTGAGGAGACAATGCCGTCAGACGTAGAATTAACCAGTAAGAATTTGCTTGGTGACAATAGCATTGTGGTCCCACCTGATCCCATCCCGAACTCAGAAGTGAAACGCAATCGCGCCGATGGTAGTGTGGGGTCTC
>NZ_LGYY01000101.1:0-371 GCF_001308045.1 Shewanella sp. Sh95 | reverse complement strand
AAACATGGCACAGATGGCAAGCGCCGCGTGTGGCGTAAGCTGCATATCGCCGTCGATACCCATAGCCATGAAATTATTGCAGCAGAACTGAGTTTATCCGGCGTCACTGATGCTGAAGTTATGCCGAATTTGCTCAAGCAAACCCATCGAAAAATCCGAAATATTTCAGGTGATGGTGCTTACGACACAAGAGCCTGTCACGATGCGGTTCGTAGAAAACGCGCTTTAGTACTCATTCCACCGAGGGACGGTGCTGCACTCTGGGAACACGGACATCCGCGTAACTTAGCGGTCAGTTGGCAACAGCTTTATGGTTCAAATAAGCAGTGGAAAAAACGGTATGGTTATCATCGGCGGTCAATCTCAGAAAC
>NZ_LGYY01000252.1:0-378 GCF_001308045.1 Shewanella sp. Sh95 | reverse complement strand
CGCAGGTAACGTCGGTAAAAATTTGATATTTTCAGCCGGTGGAGTCGGAAGCGGAACGTTTTATCTAAAAGATCTTAGTCAAAAAGACGCCGCGGATCTGATGAGCAGAGGTCTGTTTTTTAACAGACATATACAAGAGTGGTATGAGTTTAAAAAAGATGGTAAAAGATACAAAGGTGGTATTATAGACTTTTTGTTTGAGCATCCAAACGTTATCCCTAATGTCACTGCGCAGTTTTATGAGAATGGAAATTTGATATTTGGTGATAAGCTCATGAAAAAGATAAAAAATAACGTTTATGCAAGTAGAAAACTCACGTTTGAAGTTTTTAACGACTGGCTTCCCACTAACACGACTTTTGTTAGTGTTAGCGATAC
>NZ_LGYY01000079.1:0-380 GCF_001308045.1 Shewanella sp. Sh95 | reverse complement strand
GGCGTCCGGGTCCATCTCGAGCGCGGCTGCCAGGCCGCGCGCGGCGCCGTCGAGCTCGGCCTCGCCCACGCGGGTCTTGTCGATCCCGACCCGGTGCACCCGGCGCGGCTCGACGATCATGGCGTCGCCCTGCCCCAGCACCGGGCCGCGCTCGGCCGCGGTGCGTCGCACCGTGAGCCGCTCACCCTCGGTGAGGTCGGGCGCCAGCGGCGGCAGCGCCCAGCGCACGCCCCACGGCGGCGCGGCGTCGTCCTCGTCGCGCACGAGCTGCGCGGTCGCGGCGTACGTCCAGTCCTGGTCGGTCCAGGGCACGTCCCACGCGACGTCGAGGCTCGCGGTCGCGCTCTGCCCGTCGTCGGCGGTCGCGACGTCGCCGACCC
>NZ_LGYY01000271.1:0-382 GCF_001308045.1 Shewanella sp. Sh95 | reverse complement strand
AGGACAGTGGCGCGTAGTGGGAGGACGAGGGAGAAATTAATCGCTCATGTACGTCTGGGTGAGAGAGGGGAAATAGCATTGGGATCTATATATAACAAAAAAGACTATAAAAAATCCTGTGATCTTTATTATATTTGATATGTGAGGATGGAGATTATTACTTAACACGTGAATTTCCATACAAAGAAATAAAATAATTTTATTATAAGAAAATTTAAAAAAAAAAAAAAAAAAACAAACTCTTATTAGTCATCTCAACAAACCCCGGGGACTGCGGAAACCGTGGAGTAAACATCGTCGCGAGACTTCTTTTCTCGTGTCCTCTCACACCATACGACTCTCGCCAACAAATAGAGAGGAGAATAGACTAGCGGAGTCGGAG
>NZ_LGYY01000059.1:0-385 GCF_001308045.1 Shewanella sp. Sh95 | reverse complement strand
ATGCAGCAGTCGACTGTCTGTGTCTGTCATGAACGACCGCTCGTGATTCTACACTGCACCTCTCTCGAGTGATCGTATATTCGTCTCCTCACAATTATTCTTGTCTGTCGTCTACTCTAGCTCAATCGGATAGCTGCTACGGCTGCGCTTTTTTTTCAAGCGGAAG
Organism: Shewanella sp. Sh95; assembly: GCF_001308045.1. NCBI lineage: Bacteria > Pseudomonadati > Pseudomonadota > Gammaproteobacteria > Alteromonadales > Shewanellaceae > Shewanella > Shewanella sp. Sh95. The sequence continues at coordinate 219 of NZ_LGYY01000059.1, read as the reverse complement.
GCGGCATACGAGATGTGAGTCCGTCTCGTGGGCTCGGTGCTGTCCCCGCAGACGTGGCGTGCGACCCTGCGCGCGCTGCAGGACCGCACGGTGCGGCGATGACGCCCGCGGCGCTCCCGGTCGCCGCGGAGCAGGGGGCCGGGCGCCGCACGCTCGTGCGCGCGCTGCTGCTCGCGCTCGTCGTCGCCGGCGTGCTGGTCGTCCAGCTCGTGCTCGCGA
>NZ_LGYY01000260.1:0-385 GCF_001308045.1 Shewanella sp. Sh95 | reverse complement strand
GTATTATAACAAACCAACTCAAGAAGGGCTTTATCTTCATTATAAAAATATAGCAAACTCGGTAAAAATACCTGTGCTGCTATATAATGTTCCTGGTCGTACCGGATGCGATATACTTCCTGAAACCGTTATTAGGCTATTTAACGACTGTGAAAATATTTACGGAGTTAAAGAAGCAAGCGGAAGCATAGATAGATGTGTTGATCTACTAGTTCACGAGCCAAAACTTTATGTTCTAAGCGGTGAAGATGCGATAAACTACCCTATTTTAAGCAATGGCGGTAAAGGCGTTATATCTGTTACTTCAAATTTACTTCCAGATCAAACCGCAGCACTTACTCACTACGCACTTGATAATGAGTTTTTAAAAGCAAAAGAGATAAAT
>NZ_LGYY01000263.1:0-57044 GCF_001308045.1 Shewanella sp. Sh95 | reverse complement strand
TCAATCAGTGCCTTAGAGGCCAGCATCAAGCTGTTTAATCGTTTTAGGTGAAGTTCTGGGCAGTATTGGTGTAAAGAATGTTGTAGGATATTGGCTTCGCGCATCTTGTTGTCCAAGTGTAGTTTTTGGCGAAACCATTTGATCATGCAACAAGATGCGCTTCCACCCTAATTTGATGATTTATTTGTAAATCATCAGGGGATTCTTCAGCGCTTTATCTCTATGTTTGTTGTTCAGCCTGTTTTGTTTTGGCAAGTTAAATTAATGGTATAGCATTTTTTAAATTTTTTGGCAGGTGTTCTCCTTTATTTCCTATAACGTTAATAGCGCATTCTCAATATCATAAGTGTCACTTTTTTTATTTTTTAGCTCATTACTATGATGGTGATATTTTTATTGGTTACATTTTTTATTTATTTGTTGTCAATTCGGTGTGCATAATGGTAATAATTGCTGGAAGTAGCCTAAGTTTATGATTTTACTGTTTTACGTTTGGTTAATTTACTGTTTATTGTGCGGTTAATTTGGCCTTTTTAAACAATTTAAATCCTAGTTTTGTAAATGCAGGTGCTTTATTATTCCTTAATAACAGATGCGCATACTGTATGAGTCAGTTTTTATTTAAATGTCAGAAAAGCTCGTTGATGAACTTTTCGCTTAATTACGTTTTATTGAAACATATTTGTCAATCTCGCCTTCAAAACGTCCGCCATACGTTAACTTCAATAGTCGCTTTTATTATTTCGAGCCTCGTTGTTGGCGTGGTGAGTTTATTTACTGCGTCAAGCATTGCTGATGATACAGAGCTTTATGTGTTCGAAGCGTCCGCCCGTAATGGCTCGCGCCCGCAGGTGCTGATCATTTTCGATAACTCCGGCAGTATGAGTAATCTTGCCTATGGGGTCGATGCTCCTTACGAGAATAAACGTAATGCTAACTATGCCCAGTCGGGAAAGCTATTTTATAGCCGAGGTTCTGCTGATAATGCTGAGTTACCTAATCCTGCCTCTCAGCGTGAAATGCGTCAGTTTAATGCCGCACTCAATGGCTGTGAAAGCTCGTGGGATTACCTCAATAGGTATGGCACCTTCACTGGTTTCTTTCGTGAGTATGGTTTTTCGGGGGGGACTGGTGCGTGGAAAGAATTTTCTGAGCTAAACGGTGGCTCGATAGCCGCTGTCGATTGTTTTGAAGATATCCAAGATGAAAGACTCGGTAATGCGGTTGGTGAGGCTAACGGTTTACCCGTTGATAGTTTAGGCTCAGCAGCTAGACCCGTTCGGTACACGGCAGTCAATATTCACTCATCCGAGAGTGCTAAGGCAAGCGCGAAGGCAAAGGCGCAGAAAACAGGTTTTGGCTCCGGCAAAGTGGTCACAGTTTATACCGAAGATTATTTAAAATGGCACCATGGTACTAAAAAGAAGGTCAATAAAACCCGTCTAGAGCTGGCACAAGATGCGATTGAAAGTGTGGTTTTAACTACGCCGGGTGTGGATTTTGGTTTAGCTATTTTTAATATGAATGGGCCACGTGATGGTGCGCGTGACGGTGGGCGGATTATCTCTGGGATTAAGACTATGTCCGCCCAAGCCAAAATTGATTTATTGAAAAGGGTCAATCTTATTAGTTATGCCCAAAATACACCGCTATGCGAAACGCTCTACGAAGCCTATCGTTATTTTGGTGGGCAGGAACAGTATTTTGGCGATGATGATAGCGATTATAATTACTACGATAATTGGGGGCGTTACCAAGGTACCTACAACGCCAGTTCTAATCCCTTTACTGACCCAGCTGCGCTTATTATTGGAAGTAATACGTACAATTCGCCGTTTAAGCCTTGCCAAAATGAAGCGTATATCGTCTATATCACCGACGGCGAGCCGACGCTTGATAACGCGGCCGATGGCATTATTGAGCGTTTAACCAATGGTGTGGGTAAGCATACTTCCAATCCGAAAAGTTATCTCAGTGCGCTTTCTGGCTGGATGCGAACTGAGGATGTGAATCCTAATTTAGCCGGAAAACAAACCGTTAGAACCTTTACCATTGGGTTTAGTGAAGGTGCAGCCAGTGCCGAGCACCTACTGAAGCAAACCGCCGATAATGGCGGTGGTAAGTATTTTGATGCCACCGATGCCAGTCAATTACGTTCTTCATTGCAAACGGCTTTAAATAATATCCTCGAAAAAAATGCCAGCTTTACTTCCCCCTCGGTAGCGAGCAATAACTTCAATCGTACTCAAACCTTTGATTCAGCATATTACTCTATGTTCTTGCCTAATAAGGGACCAAGATGGCTAGGGAATATTAAAAAGTTCAAGGTGACCAGTGACGGTGATGTTGTCGATAGCAAAGGCAAAAATGTGATAGGCGAAGATGGCAATATCAAAGCCGATGCTTGCTCCTATTGGACATCAGCTGAAGAATGCGGAAGCAGCGGTGATGGTAACGATGTTAAGCGTGGTGGGGTGCTAGCCGCGATGCAGCAGGCGACTAGTCGCACTTTATACAGTAATTTTGGCAGTGGATTGAGCGCTTTTACTCTGTCAAATGCAGCTCGAAAAGCTGGGGATAATGTGCGTTTAGCCACCTATATGGGGGTCGATGAAACAGAACTCACTGGGCTATTTGACTGGGCGAAGGGAATCGATGTTGATAACGATAAAAATCAGGACTTAAGTACTGCCAGTGGCGCAACCCCAAATTGGCGCGCCGATATAATGGGAGATGCTCTACATTCCAAGCCCTTAGCTCTCAATTTTGGTTCTGAAGCTAAACCCGATATCCGAATTCTTGTCGGGACGAACCATGGGTTCCTGCATATGTTTAAGGATGAAGGTGATAGCGTGTCTGAGACTTGGGGATTTATCCCCTATGAGCTACTGCCGAATTTTCGCGATCTCAAGGCTAACGCGCCGACGGGCGTACACTCGGTATACGGTATTGATGGCTCGCCAGTTGCCTACACCAAAATGCAGGGCAAACGGATTGAAAAGGCATGGGTATTTGTGGGAATGCGCCGAGGCGGCAATGCGTATTACGCCCTCGATGTGACCACACCTGATAACCCCAGTTTTATGTGGAAGATAGATGCCAGTTCACCCGGTATGGGCGAGTTAGGGCAATCTTGGTCGACGCCTGTGGTGACGACAATTCCAAGTGCGACTGGCGATAAGCCTGTATTGATTTTTGGTGGCGGATATTCCCCTTCAACTAAAGATGGCGCTGAGATTGGTACTGATGACAGCAGTGGCCGTGGCGTGTTTATTGTCGATGCGCAAACGGGGGCGTTAATCCATCAATTTGGCGGCAGTGGGGCTAACACGCCATTGCCAGGTATTGCCAACAGTATTCCAAGCAGTGTTGCTGTATTAGACGGCAATGGTGATGGTCATACCGATAGAATCTATGCCACAGATATCCAAGGTAATGTATGGCGGATGGATATGCCCTCCGCGAATGTGTCGACCTGGTCGGGATTTAAATTTGCCGCATTAGGGGATAAGAGTTCAGTGGCAGGAGATAGGCGATTCTTTTCTGGGCCTACAGTGGCCCAGACCTTGATCTCCAATACCTTTGAGCTGACTAAAGTCATTAATGGAACATCGACCAAAGTTGTCACATCACAGAATATTCCTTACGACGCAATTGTTGTCGGGAGTGGCCACAGGGCAAAGCCAAGTGATGTCTCCCGCTCGGATATGTTTTTTGCATTGCAAGATAGAAACATAGTCACTCAATCATTCCAAGGTAAATCAAATCAAAAGCCTGTGCCTAAAACGCTACAGTTAAGTGATTTATATGATGTCAGTTCGGCGGCGCCCAATGATCAGGCCAGTGAAATCGTTTTTAGTCAAAAACGAGGTTGGTACTATAACTTCTCTCGTAAAGGCGAAAAGAGCCTGTCATCTGCGACCATAGTGGGGGGGGAAGTGTACTTCAGCAGTTTTGTGCCTGGTAGTGATGGCTCAGTCAACCAATGTTTGAGTTCGGGTAAGGGCTATCTTTATAAAAAGAATTTGCACAGGGGCACTCGTGGTTACAAAACAGATTATTTGTATGCAGGTGAGTTGGTACTGGATACGCCGCAGTTAGTGATCCCGCCTGCCGAGCAGCCTAAGGACCCGAATGCTAAAGTACCAACGCCAGATATGTTTTTGATTGGTATCGGTAATGCGGTGCCAGATGAGGCGACATGTGAAAGTGGTAACCCTAAGTGTATTGGGGGCGGGCCAACAACGAACAAAATTTATTATTACATCAGTCAATGATGTAAAGAGTTAACGAGTCGAGATGAGTAATAGCCTTATGATGAAATACGGTACCCTTGGTTTGTTGCTGCTAGCGGGATTCCAATGGTCAGCGCTGGCGACAGAAACTGAGAAGCGACAGGATTACAAATGCTATTTAGAAACGAATCAAGGATTTAAATTGATACGTTTCTCGTGGTTTGAATCTAAGGTGAATGACTATTTACTCAGGTTGCCAGGTACACAATTACCGCGTTTACCTCGGGATAAGCCGATTCCGCTCTACGCGAAAGCGGTACTTGAATGTGTAAAAAGGAGTGAGCCTTTTACGCTAGAACAGGCAAAGCAAGCCGAGCTTGCGCCCGAGAATCAGGGTTAACTTGGCCTGTGGTATCAACATTGAAAATGCCGATGGGATAAATCCTATAGTGACTTATCCCATCGTTTAAGGGGGAAACCCCAGACTCAAAAAGCCAAGGTTTGAGTCTTCATACGTAAAATGTAAGACTGGCGCACTTTCAAGAAAGTGGCGTGTTAAGACACTTGTTCATTCAGATACTCAAGCCACTTGCTCGGATGACCGTAAAAACGGCTGTGATTGAGTAAACGCAGATTTCCCTCACTTGTCGTGAGTGCTACTGAAGGGAAACCTTGGGCACCCAGCTGATTCATCAGCGCCCGTGATGCCAAAATGTGCTGGTAAAACGCGTCTTCATTTTGGGCAAATTCCTTCGTAAAGGCAGCGCCATCTATTCCCATTTTTTCCGCTAAAAGATGTAGATTCTGTTCATCGCTGGCGCTTTTGCCATCGCGATAATGGGCGAGTTGCACTGCATGTAGGTAAGCTAGCTCATTGCCCCCTAAGGCTGCAACGGCAAGCATAGCTCTAATGGGGGGCGCAGAATCCAGTACAATGCTGGTATCACGTAATAAGCCTTCATAATAGTTTTCACCAAAGGCTTGTCCGGTTATCGCGGCAATCCGTTGATCATGGGGCATCACATAATCGCGCCATTGGTTATCAATCTGTTTGCGCCTTGGTCCTGTGAGCATGCCACCTGCGTGGAGTTTGATGGTAAATCCGGCAGCGGCTGCTGCATCAAACAGCGGTGCGGCTGCGTAACACCAACCGCACAAGGGATCGATAATGGCATGTAACACGGCCTTAGCTTTGGTGGTGGTATTGATAGTTGGGTTCATCGCAATTATTCCTACAAAAAACAGTCTTTTGTTCTGGCTTTTTGGCTTAAGGGCTAGCCTAAGCGCGAATGTCAGATTGAATGGGGCATGGAGATATCCATGCCCCTATTCCCTTACATTGGCCAGCGCATTTCACCCATGATGACTTTGGCACTGATCTCAAGCCCTGCATCTAAAGGAATTTGTGGGTAGAGCTTGAGCATCTTGGCGATTAAGTCCGCAGAATCTTTTGCTGTTTTGGCTGCCTTTTCAAAGGCATTAATATAATCGCGAGTAAAATCGATGGCGCGCTTATCAAATCTGGCATCACCGAGATAATGTCCAGGGATAACCTCTTTGGGAGATAAGGCTTCCATCTTTTCTAAATGGGTTAACCAGGCTTTACGCGACTCAACACTTTGGGTATCTGCCATCCAAACATGGGTGTTATCAAACACTTCAACGCCACCAGTGATGGTTTTAGCCGACGGTACCCACAGGAAGGTATGCTTAGGGTGAGCATCCTCTAGCCCTTCTATCAGCACTTGTTCACCGTCGATACTAAAGCGATTGGTGGTAACCACCTTAGGCAGCACTAATTGGCTCGGGGCATTGTCCTTTAAAATCGGTCCCCAGTAGGCGAGCTTGCCTTCCATCGAGGCTTTAATGTCATCGACTGTGGTTTGAGTGGCAACGATTTCGACCTCGGGGAAGTTTTGCTTAATCACATCCAATCCAAAGTAAAAGTCTGGATCGCTATGGCTGATATACACCAAGGTAAGCTTTTTACCGCTGGCTTTAATGGTATCCACTAAGGTCTGGGCATCATTTTTTTGAAATTGAGCATCGACCAGCATCATTTCATGCTCGCCGCTGATAAAGCTTGAAGACACCGCAAAAATACTGTTTTCGCCCGGATTAAAATGGCTCACTTGCAAAGGTGCTGCCTGAGCAGTAGCCATTCCCGCCACCAGCATGGTTGCAGCTAACTGGGGTTTTAAAGAGCTTAACTTTAGATTATTCAATAGTGTCATTTCTGTTCTCACTTATATTTTCAAATGGGCATTCGTTGATTTGCACTGTTGCAAAAGTGAGCTTAGTTTAGGTTGCAAAAAACGTTAGATAAACACGGAAAATTGCGCTTATTTGTTGCATAATTCGGATGAATTGGCGTTTAAAACCGATTATTTAGTGCAAAGCAATCAACATAAGGGCGGATAAACCATGGATAGACTCGAAGCGGCAAAGGTTTTTGTGACTATTGTTGAACGAGGCAGCATGATTGGCGCCGCCGAAGCGCTGGATATGTCTCGCTCTATGGTGACCCGCTATTTAAGCGAGATGGAAGAATGGTCAGGCGCACGCTTACTGCACCGTTCGACAAGACGTTTGAGTCTAACCAGTGCGGGCGAGCAAGTGCTCGATTATTGTCAGCGGTTATTGGAATTAGCGCAGGAAGTCCCCGCGGTCAGCCATGCCCAAAGTGCCCAACCGCGAGGATTGCTGCGGATCAGTTGCTCACAATTTATAGCGCATTTGCTCCTTCCCACGGTCGTTCGTCCCTACTTAGCCCAATATCCTCAGGCGAGTGTGAACTTTCATGTTAGCAGCCAAACTGTTGATTTAGTTGCCGAACGTATTGATCTTGCCATACGTATCACTAATGAGCTCGATCCTAGTCTAATCGCCAGACGTTTAGGGGAATGTGAGTCCGTGGTCTGCGCCGCACCGCGTTATCTTGCCACCCATTCACTTATTAGCCATCCCGAGGATTTAACTCGGCATAACTGTTTAACCTATTCCTACTTTGGCGATGTGATGTGGCGGTTTACCCAAATTATTCATCCTGATGGTATCGAGGCGGGGCAGCTTTTTAATATTCCCGTAAGAGGTAACTTAAGTGCCAATGATTCTATGGTGGTACTAAACGCCACCTTGGCCGGCGAGGGGATTGCTATGCAGCCCCTGTGGGCGGTTAAACCGCATCTCGACTCGGGGGCATTAGTGCCACTGCTGCGGGAGTTTAAACCTCAATCTTTGGGCGTATATGGGGTGTATCAATCCCGTAAACATATGCAGCCCGCCTTAAGAGTGATGATGGATATGCTAGTGGCCTACTTTGCTAGCATGAACCAGCATGAATATAGTGCCAGCCTGAAATAACGGAAAATCCTCACCCTAAATTCAATGCAATAAAAAGGAGCTTAACCCTTTCGAGTTAACCTCCTCAGATACACGCTTGCCTAGATTCTAGATTCTAGATTCTAGATTCTAGATTCTCGATCTATTTCGTCATGCGCTTGTATTTCAGGCGGTGTGGTTCAACCACATCGGCGCCATAGGTGTTCTTCAACCACGCTGAGTATTCGGTGTAGTTACCTTCGTAGAAGTTAACTTGGCCTTCGTCGCGGTAGTCCAGAATATGAGTCGCGATACGGTCTAAGAACCAACGGTCATGCGAGATCACCATAGCGCAACCAGGGAATTCGAGGATCGCTTCTTCCAGTGCGCGCAGGGTTTCAACGTCTAAGTCGTTGGTCGGTTCGTCGAGGAGCAGTACGTTACCGCCAGCCTGCAACAGTTTAGCTAAGTGAACACGGTTGCGCTCACCGCCCGACAGAGTGCCGATAATCTTTTGCTGATCTGCACCACGGAAGTTGAAGCGGCCCACATAGGCGCGGCTTGGAATTTCCATGTTGTTGATGCGCATGATGTCTTGACCACCAGAGATTTCTTGCCAAATGGTGTTTTTGTCATTCATCGAATCGCGGAACTGTTCAACCGACGCCAGTTGTACTGTTTCACCTATCTCAATGGTGCCGCTATCTGGCTGCTCGCTGCCTGACAGCATGCGGAACAGGGTCGATTTACCTGCACCGTTGGCACCGATAATACCGACGATCGCGCCCTTAGGAATCGAGAACGACAGGTTATCGATCAGCACGCGGTCACCGTAGGACTTGGTTAAGTTTTTAACCTCAATCACTTTGTCACCTAAACGTGGTCCGGGCGGAATAAACAGCTCGTTGGTTTCGTTACGTTTTTGGTAATCAGTGGTGTTCAGCTCTTCGAAGCGCGCCATACGGGCCTTGCCCTTAGACTGACGGCCTTTCGCGCCTTGGCGAACCCATTCTAATTCTTTTGCAATGGTCTTTTGACGCGCGCTTTCTGCGGCAGACTCCTGCTTCAAACGGGCATCTTTTTGTTCTAGCCATGAAGAGTAGTTACCTTCCCATGGGATACCCTCACCACGGTCAAGTTCTAAAATCCAACCAGCAGCATTGTCGAGGAAGTAACGGTCGTGGGTAATCGCCACAACGGTGCCCGAGTATTCCTGCAGGAAGTGTTCGAGCCAAGCGACTGATTCGGCGTCCAAGTGGTTGGTCGGTTCGTCGAGTAGCAGCATCTCTGGCTTTTCCAGCAGCAGACGGCAAATCGCCACACGGCGGCGCTCACCACCCGATAAGACTTCAATCTTTTCATCCCAATCAGGCAGACGTAGCGCGTTCGCCGCGCGCTCAAGGATGTTGTCTAGATTGTGAGCGTCCTGCGCCTGAATAATCGCTTCAAGTTCGCCTTGCTCTTTGGCAAGCGCGTCGAAGTCCGCATCGGGTTCTGCATAAGCGGCATAGACTTCGTCTAAGCGTTTGAGGGCATTTTTTGCTTCAGAAACCGCTTCTTCAATCGCTTCACGCACGGTTTGCGTTGGGTCGAGTTTGGGTTCCTGTGGCAGGTAACCAATCTTCAGCCCTGGCATTGGGCGCGCTTCACCCTCAATCTCGGTATCGATACCGGCCATAATGCGCAGTAGGGTGGATTTACCTGAACCGTTAAGACCTAACACACCGATCTTGGCGCCGGGGAAAAAGCTTAAGGAAATGTCTTTAAGGATCTGCTTCTTAGGCGGAACAACCTTGCCCACCCGCAACATGCTGTAAACAAACTGAGCCATTTTTCTGCATCTATAAGTGACTAATGATGCGGCTAATTCTACTCGATTGCGCGCCGAACTCAACTCGGCATTGAGGCGCATTCAAGCTAAAACTGTAGGATTTTCATGTTTCAGAGACTGGGATTGTCGGCTCGTTACGAGTAGAATACCGCGCAACCCTACCTACAAGAATTGGCAGCTGGAGTAAGCAATGCTGAAAAAAGATATGAATATCGCAGATTATGATCCGGAACTGTTCAACGCAATTCAGAACGAAACTCTGCGTCAAGAAGAGCATATTGAGCTGATTGCTTCTGAAAACTACACCAGTCCACGCGTGATGGAAGCGCAAGGTTCACAACTAACGAATAAGTACGCCGAAGGCTATCCAGGCAAGCGTTACTACGGCGGTTGTGAGTATGTGGACGTAGTTGAAACCTTAGCGATTGAGCGTGCAAAACAACTGTTTGGCGCGACTTACGCAAACGTACAACCTCACTCAGGTTCTCAAGCAAACAGCGCCGTTTACATGGCATTGTTAAAACCAGGCGATACCGTTTTAGGTATGAACCTCGCTCACGGTGGTCACTTGACCCACGGTTCACCTGTTAACTTCTCCGGTAGACTGTACAACATCATTCCTTACGGCATCGATGAATCAGGCAAAATTGACTACGACGAAATGGAACGTCTGGCGGTTGAACATAAGCCTAAGATGATGATCGGTGGTTTCTCTGCTTATTCAGGTATCGTTGACTGGGCAAGAATGCGCGAAATCGCAGACAAAATCGGTGCTTATCTGTTTGTCGACATGGCACACGTTGCGGGTCTTATCGCCGCTGGTGTGTATCCAAACCCAGTGCCACACGCGCACGTTGTGACCTCAACCACTCACAAGACCTTAGCCGGTCCTCGTGGCGGTATCATTCTGTCTGCTGCCGATGATGAAGAGTTATACAAAAAGCTGAACTCTGCGGTATTCCCAGGCGGTCAAGGCGGTCCTTTGATGCATGTTATCGCGGGTAAAGCGGTAGCCTTCAAAGAAGCTTTAGAGCCAGAGTTCAAAGCTTACCAACAACAAGTGGTTAAGAACGCTAAAGCTATGGTTGAAGTGTTCTTAGAGCGCGGTTACAAAATCGTTTCTGGCGGTACTGACAACCACTTAATGCTGGTGGACTTAATCGGTCGCGACCTGACGGGTAAAGAAGCCGATGCCGCTTTAGGTAGCGCGAACATCACAGTAAACAAAAACTCTGTGCCAAATGACCCACGTTCTCCATTCGTGACCTCTGGTGTACGTATTGGTACGCCTGCGATCACTCGCCGTGGCTTTAAAGAAGCTGAAGCGAAAGAGTTAACCAGTTGGATCTGTGACATCCTCGACGATGCTCACAATCCAGCGGTCATCGAGCGCGTAAAAGGCCAAGTATTGGCACTGTGCGCCCGTTTCCCTGTTTACGGTTAATTCGTTAATTTATCCGAATATATCGGCTAAGTTCACAACAGCTTAGGTCGTTAAGCTTAGGTGGTTAACCTCAGCCGATAAATAGGATAAAATCCCATGGCCGCATTAAGCGGCCATTTTTATTGCTAAAATCTTAGACTTAAACCTGCTCGGTTTAAGCAAGATAGGCTTTATTCCATTCACGGCAGGAGGCTCAATGCATTGTCCATTTTGCAGCGCGACAGATACTAAAGTGATCGATTCCCGATTAGTGGCGGAAGGCCATCAAGTGCGTCGTCGCCGAGAATGCACCGAATGCCACGAAAGATTTACCACCTTCGAAGGCGCCGAATTAGTCATGCCACGGGTGATTAAACGTGATGGCACGCGTCAACCCTTTGATGAAGAAAAGCTGCAAGCAGGTATGTTACGCGCGGTCGAAAAACGCCCCGTGTCCATGGATGAAATCGAGCAGGCCTTAAGTAAAATCAAGTCAACGCTGCGGGCGACTGGCGAGCGTGAAGTGCCATCCGAGATGATAGGCAACTTGATGATGGAACAGTTAATGAGCCTAGACAAGGTTGCCTATATTCGTTTTGCCTCGGTTTATCGCGCCTTTGAAGACGTCTCCGAATTTGGTGAGGCGATTGCGAAACTGCAAAAGTAACATGGGTTATCTTAAGTTAGTGCTTAGGTTCGTGCTTAGGTTCGTGCTTAGGTTAGTGCCTCGTTTTGCGCTGCATTCGGGCACGCTTCCTCAAGATTTCATAGGGTTTATATGAATTGGTCAGAACTCGATAACCAGATGATGAGCCGAGCCATACAACTGGCTCGCAAAGGATTTTATACCACTCGCCCCAATCCCAGTGTGGGCTGCGTTATCGTAAAAGATAATCAGATTGTCGGTGAAGGTTATCATCAAAAAGCCGGCGAGCCCCACGCCGAGGTGCATGCACTGCGCATGGCTGGCGAGCTTGCCCGTGGCGCGACCGCCTATGTCACCTTAGAGCCTTGCAGCCATTATGGTCGTACGCCGCCCTGCGCCTTGGCGCTGATCAATATCGGTGTAAAACGTGTGGTGGTGGCGGTTGAAGATCCCAATCCTCAGGTCGGTGGTCGCGGTATTCAAATGCTGCGCGATGCGGGCATTCAAGTGGATGTCGGTTTACATCGCGATGAGGCCTATGCTTTAAATCTTGGTTTTATGAAGCGCATGGAGTCGGGCCTACCTTGGGTGACGGTAAAGCTTGCCGCGAGTCTCGATGGTAAAACCGCATTATCCAATGGTGTCTCTAAGTGGATTACAGGCCCCGAAGCTCGCCGCGATGTGCAGCGTTTACGTTTGCGCGCCTGCGCCATAGTAACTGGGATTGAAACCGTACTGGCCGATGATCCATCCCTCAATGTGCGCTACTCAGAGCTTGGCAGTCTTAACTCACTATTGAGTGAGGCGCAAATTTTACAACCGCTACGGGTGATTTTAGACAGTCGCTGCCGCATGCCGATTAAGGCAGCTTTGCTTGCGATTGAATCGCCGATTTTATTAGTCTCAACTGAGCCATACTCGCCAGCCTTTATGGCGCAGTTGCCGTCCCATGTGACTTGTCTTCAATTACCGGCGATTGATGGTCGCATCTCGCTGCCCACACTCTTAAGCTATTTAGGCAAAAACTGTAATCAGGTGCTTATCGAAGCGGGCGCGACCTTAGCAGGTGCCTTTATCGGCGCGGGATTAGCCGATGAGTTAGTACTGTATCAAGCGATGAAAATTCTTGGCGCACAAGGACGTAATCTACTCGAATTACCCGATTATCAAATGATGGCCGATATTCCGACCCTCAAACTGGTCGATGAGCGTAAAGTGGGCGCGGATACGCGTTTCACCTTGCGGCTCACGTCCAATCCATCTTTAGCGAATAAGTGAGTTAACCATGTTTACTGGGATTATTGAGGCCGTTGGCACGCTGCGAAAGCTTGAACGTAAAGGCGATGATATTCGTTTGACGGTCGCCAGTGGCAAACTGGATTTAAGCGATGTGCGTTTAGGCGACAGTATCGCCACCAATGGTGTGTGTTTGACTGTGGTTCAGCAATTAGCCGATGGCTATGTGGCGGATGTGTCGGCTGAAACTGTCAGTCTCACAGGCTTTGCTAACTACAAAGTGGGTACTAAGGTTAATCTTGAAAAAGCCGTTACCCCGACAACTCGCCTCGGCGGGCACATGGTGAGCGGCCATGTGGATGGCATTGCCACCGTTGAGCAGCGTTTGGCGCGGGGCCAGGCGATTGAGTTTTGGTTAGCGGCGCCTACGGAGCTGGCTCGCTATATCGCCCATAAAGGTTCTATTACCATCGATGGCGTGAGCCTCACGGTAAACGAAGTCGATGGACACCGTTTCCGATTAACCATAGTGCCCCATACCGCGGGTGAAACCACGTTGGTGGATTTGAAAGCCGGCGATAAGGTGAATATTGAAGTGGATTTAATTGCCCGCTATTTAGAGCGTTTAATGCGCTTTGATACTAAAGAAACCCAAGGCGGTGGGGTGACCATGGAAATGTTAGCCCGTGCTGGCTTTGTGCGTTAGGGCACTGGCACTTAGCTCACTTAGGTATAGAATTTCATAACAACAGTAAAATCATAAAGGTCCTACAATGGCGCTGCACAGTATAGAAGAGATCATCGAGGATATTCGTCAAGGCAAAATGGTTATTTTGATGGATGACGAAGACAGAGAAAACGAAGGCGACCTGATTATGGCGGCCGAGTTGGTGACGCCAGAAGCGATTAACTTTATGGCGAAATACGGTCGTGGACTCATCTGCCAAACCATGACTAAAGCTCGTTGCCAGCAGCTAAATCTGCCCTTGATGGTAACCAATAACAATGCGCAGTTCTCGACTAACTTTACGGTATCGATTGAAGCTGCCGAAGGCGTAACCACCGGGATTTCGGCCCATGATCGCGCCGTAACGGTAAAAGCTGCCGTGGCTAAAGATGCCAAAGCGTCGGACTTAGTTCAGCCTGGGCATATCTTCCCATTAATGGCGCAGGACGGCGGCGTGTTAACCCGCGCTGGCCACACAGAAGCAGGTTGTGATTTAGCCCGTTTAGCGGGGCTTGAGCCGTCGGGCGTGATTGTTGAGATCCTCAATGAAGACGGCACCATGGCCCGCCGTCCTGATTTAGAGATTTTCTCTGAAAAACACGGCGTTAAAATCGGCACTATTGCGGCGCTGATTGAATACCGTAACACCAAAGAAACGACCGTTGTGCGTGAAGCAAAATGCAAACTGCCAACCCGTTTTGGTGAGTTCGATATGGTGACCTTTAGGGATACTATCGACAACCAATTGCACTTTGCCTTAGTGAAGGGCGAGGTGAAACCTGACTGTTTAGTGCGGGTGCATTTACAGAATACGTTTAACGATCTACTCCATTCTGAGCGCGATCAGCAACGCAGCTGGCCGCTCGAAAAAGCGATGGCGCGGATTTCTGCCGAAGGTGGTGTGTTAGTATTGCTTGGCAATCAAGAACATCCCAGTGAAATCCTCGCTAAAGTCAAAGCCTTTGAGGCGGAAGATCAAGGTCAGACGCCCGTGTCAGCCAAATGGCAAGGTACTTCACGCCGTGTCGGTGTAGGTTCACAAATTCTGGCCAGTTTAGGCGTGACCAAAATGCGACTCTTAAGCTCGCCTAAGCGTTACCATTCACTCTCAGGCTTTGGGCTTGAAGTGACCGAATACGTGGCGGAGTAACAGGCCGAGCTTGTTAGACGTTACACTAAGGTAAAATTAATCATTTGTATAATTTGCATAGGGCTGTGGGCGATTGACTGTGGTATTATGTCGCCACTTTTCGCCCAAGCCGGGTGCTTTAGCTAAATTAGGTAAGAAAATGAACGTAGTTCAAGGTAATATCGAAGCGAAGAATGCCAAAGTTGCGATTGTAATTTCGCGTTTTAACAGCTTTTTAGTTGAGAGCCTGCTTGAAGGTGCACTTGACACGCTGAAACGTTTTGGCCAAGTCAGTGATGAAAACATCACTGTCGTCCGTGTACCTGGTGCGGTTGAGTTACCACTGGCTGCACGTCGTGTTGCCGCAAGTGGTAAGTTTGACGGTATCATTGCACTTGGTGCTGTGATCCGTGGTGGTACCCCTCATTTTGATTTTGTTGCAGGCGAATGTAACAAAGGTCTAGCTCAAATCGCATTAGAGTTCGATCTGCCCGTTGCCTTCGGTGTATTGACGACAGATACCATTGAACAAGCTATTGAGCGTTCAGGTACTAAAGCGGGTAACAAGGGCGGCGAAGCTGCGCTAAGCTTGCTTGAAATGGTCAACGTTCTGCAACAGCTTGAACAACAGTTGTAATAGTAGGAAAAATAATGAAGCCTTCTGAGCGCCGCAAGGCCCGCCGTTTAGCCGTTCAAGCCATTTATTCATGGCAACTAAGCGGGAATAATATTGCCGATGTCGAGCATGAGTTTTTAACTGAACAGAGTCTCGATGGTGTAGACGTAGCTTATTTTCGTGAGCTATTTGCAGGCGTAGCAACTAAGAAAACCCAATTGGATGAGTTGATCATTCCACACTTAGATCGCCCCATTGATGAGGTGTCTCCAGTGGAGAAAGCCATAGTGCGCCTAGCGGCCTATGAGCTGACTTTCCGTAAAGATGTGCCATTTAAAGTTGCCATTAACGAGGCGATTGAACTGGCTAAAGCTTTCGGTGCGGATGAAAGCCATAAGTTTGTTAATGGATTACTCGACAAACTGGTTGCACGTAAGTAATAAGGACAAACGGTATCTTAGGATACCGTTTTTCATTGCTAACAAAGGTGGCCGATGTGAGTCGCGCCAAACTGTACAGTGAAAGAATTCCAGCTTATTGAATGTTATTTCAATCACCGCGGCCCAACACGCCGTGATGTCAAATTGAGTATTGGCGACGATTGCGCCCTTGTGCAGCCCGCCGAAAACAAGTCGATCGCCATTTCCTGCGATACCTTAGTCGAAAATGTTCACTTCTTCCCCGATATGCCACCTCAAGCCTTAGGTTACAAAGCCTTAGCGGTAAATCTTTCTGATTTAGCGGCAATGGGGGCCGAGCCTGCGTGGATGACGCTTGCACTCACTTTGCCAGAGGTTAACGAGACCTGGCTGAGTGGTTTTAGTGAAGGCCTGTTTGAAGCGGCAGAATATTATGGCATCGCCTTAATAGGTGGTGACACAACTCGCGGGCCTAGGGCAATTAATATCACAGTGCACGGGCAAGTCCCCCATGGTAAAGCCTTGACCCGTCATGGCGCTAAGGCCGGTGACTGGATTTATGTAACGGGTACGCTTGGTGATTCTGCGTTAGGGCTGGACTTGATCCGCGGCGTGCAACATGCGCGAGCGGAGCATAAAGAGTTTTTGATTAATCGCCATTATCGACCCACTCCTCGAGTATTGGCTGGGCAATCATTGCGCTCTTTGGCATCCAGTGCCATCGATTTATCCGATGGTTTTATCTCGGATATTGGGCATATCCTCAAGGCATCAAAGGTTGGCGCTGTAGTCGATGTGGGGGCGATTCCTTTGTCGCGCGCGATGCAAGATACCGTGAGCGAAGAACATGCATTAGGCTATGCGCTGACGGGGGGCGAGGATTATGAACTGCTCTTTACCGTGCCTGAGTCACAAAAAGGTGCGTTAGAAACCGCCCTCAGCCATGCTGGTACTAAGTTTGTCCGTGTTGGGCAAATCTGTGCGGGCAGTAAGCTTAAGTTGCAACTTAATGGTGAGCTATTTACGCCACCGTACCACGGTTTTGAGCATTTTTAATGAAGTTGTTATCCCAAGATCAGGCGCTGTCGCGCCTGTCCCTTAAAAATCCTATTCATTTTTTAGCCCTCGGTTTTGGCAGTGGTTTAGCGGCTAAGGCGCCAGGTACTTTTGGTACTTTGGCGGCAGTCCCGCTCTATTTATTATTGGCCCAGTTGCCCTTGTGTTGGTATTTAGCCGTGACCTTAGTGTGCGTACTCGCGGGGATTTATATCTGCGATAAGGCCGCTAAGGACATGGGCGTACATGACCATGGTGCGATTGTGTGGGATGAAGTTGCAGGCCTATTAATCACTATGATTGCCGCTCCTGCTGGTATTCTGTGGCTTGCTGTCGGTTTTGTGCTGTTTCGGCTATTCGATATCCTAAAACCTTGGCCGATACGTTGGCTCGACGCCAAAGTTGAAGGTGGTTTCGGCATTATGATAGACGATGTATTAGCAGGATTTTTTGCACTTATTTGTCTGCAAGTGATTGTCTTTATTAGCCAATAATATCTTTAGTTAACCCAAACTAAAGTTCGTTACCCTATAAATGCCAATGCCTTATCTGCTGTAGATAAGGCATTGGTTATAAAGCTTTATTTTCGTTGCAGTGGCTTACTGTATTTTTACTGTAATAGTTCTCGTGCATTGGCGAGAGTGTTAGAAGTAATTGTATCGCCACCAAGAAGTCTGGCTAATTCTTGGATACGTTGCTCCCTATCCAAAGGCATCATTGTGGTTTCTGTACTGCCCGCCTTGTTGAATTTATTCACAAACATATGTTGATGGCCATTACCAGCAACTTGAGGTAAATGGGTTACACAAAGTACTTGAGTCGATTCTCCTAGACTACGCAGCATTCGTCCAACCACAGCTGCGGTCGGGCCTGAAATTCCGACATCCACCTCGTCGAAAATCAGGGTAGGAGTGGCAACCTTTTTCGCGGTAATCACTTGGATGCCTAAACCGATACGCGACAATTCACCGCCAGAGGCTACCCGTGAAATCGGTTGTAAAGGCTGGCCTGGGTTGGTGGTGACCATAAACTCTATATTATCGCTGCCATTTACCGACATAATCTCGGGATTAAAATTCACTTCAATGGTGAACTTACCCTTGGGCATGTTGAGTTCGTGGATAGATTGAGTCACTAACTTATCCAGTTCTTTCGCATAACGGGCGCGGCTCTGGCTCAGTTTTTGTGCGTTCGCTAAGTAAGCGGTTTTACTCGCTTCAACTTGGAGTTGGATTTCCTCTAACTTAGTTTCATCGTCATCGAGGGTTGTGAGTTCCGCTTTGAGTGCCAAATGATGTTCGGCTAATTTGTCAGGGCTAACATGATGCTTACGGGCCAGTTGCATAGCCTTTGAGAGTCGTTCCTCTAAATAGGCAAAATGCGCGGGATCGAGTTCGAGTTTACTCAGGTAATGCTGTAATTCTCCCGCGCTCTCTTGTACTTGAATTAGGGCCTCATTCAACATAGTACTCACATTGGTTAATGCGGGATCATAGCTTTGCAAATTTTCAGCAAGGCTTACAGCCTTGTTAAGCAGTGACTCAATATTGCTCTCTTCGCCATCTGTGAGTAAATATAGGCTGGCTTGGCAGCTATCCACCAGTTCAGTGCCATTGGCGAGGCGTTTATGCTCTTGCTCAATGTCCTCAAATTCACCGACCTTGAGGTCGAATTCATCTAGCTCTTCAACTTGATATTGCACCAGCTGTTTTCGGGCAATACGTTCATGCTGTGAGGCTTCTAATTGCTTGAGTTCGGCTTCGATTTGTTTGCAGCGTTGATAGCTTGCTGCCACTGTGTCTATCAGTAGTCTGTGATTGGCGTAGCTGTCGAGCAAGGTGAGTTGATGCTCACTCTTTAGCATAGCATGGTGGGCGTGCTGCCCATGGATACCGACCAGCAATTGCCCGAGTAATTTCAGTTGAGTTAACGGCACAGGATTGCCATTAATGTAGGCGCGTGAGCGGCCATCACTGCCAATAGTTCGACGCAGAATACACTCATCATCAAGTTCGAGATCGTTATCTTCGAGCCAACGTTTGGCAAGGGGAACATCGTGTAGTGAAAATCGAGCACTGACTTCGGTTTTACTTGCACCAGGGCGAACACTACTGGCATCGGCACGATTACCTAGGCACAAACCTAAGGCGTCGATGGCGATGGATTTACCTGCGCCAGTTTCACCAGTAATGCTGGTCATACCGGGACGAAAATCCAGTTCGAGAAAACGGACGATAGCGAAATTATTAATGCTGAGTTGGCAAAGCATAATGAGTTCCTGTCGAATAACTTACCAAATCACTGTATTGATAAACAGTATATACTGATTTTATATACAGTAAAGTGGCTTTGGGTAAATATTCGACACATTGCAATAAGCTAGAGTTTAATCGCTTGTTTATGAATAGGTTTTAACAAGTTGCTCTAAAATAGGTAAGCTAAAAAAAGTCACTATAGTGCCAAATAATATCCCCTGCGCACTGGTTGAGGCTTGGGTGTTATAGCGCTGAGCAAGTAAATAGACGCTGGCCGCCGTAGGTAAGGCACTGAGGATTACACCCATCACTAAGTAATCTCCACTAACACCAACGCTTTTAAGCATGAAGAAAACCAATGCGGGTTGTAGGATTAATTTAAAGAGGTTGATAAGGCTAAGTTCGATAAGATTCGTCAGGCTAAATACCTTGCTATCTTTTTGGTAGCGCATGGCTTTGGCTAATACCATACCAACGGCAAATAAAGCGCAGGGGCTTGAGGTATTGCCAATTTGTTGGATCATCATGGCTACGCCAGAGGGCAGTGTTATCCCCAATGCCGAAATTGCAATGCCGATAAAGCAGCCGATAACGATGGGATTTTTAACCACAGCTAAACACATGATCACTACGGCGTGGTGTTGTCTGTGGGTATTTGTCGTAAGCTCCAGCGAGACCAAGGCCACGGCAAACATAAGCACGGACAATAAACTGGCTATGGCGGCGGCAACTAGGGCGCTTTGTTGTTCAGGAAATATAATCACCAGCAGCGGAATACCAATAAATGCGGTATTGCCAAAGGTGGCATTTAAGGCGCGCACGGCGGCAATTGCATGCTGTTTAGGATTGAAAAGTAAGGATATACCAACACAAATCAGATAAATCATCAGCATGGCGGCGCTATAGCCTGCAATAAATCCCCATTGCAGAATTTCTTGAATCGGTTGCTGCGCCAGTGCAATCAAGAGAATGGCAGGAAACGCAATATAGTAGACATATTGATTGAGCACTTGGTCGGTTTCTACTGGGAGAAAACGCAGTTTTTGTACAAGTGTGCCGAGCAGCATGATCCCGAAGACGGCAAACAGAGGGGTTAAAATGGTCATATCCCTCACTCATCCTTTTGTGTTTTTGCTTTCCCGCAAGAAGACGTTGTGGGTGCGCTAGCAGGGAATAATACCTAGGGTAATTGACGATAATCGGTGTTAGCGCAGTAAACTTATTGGCAAAATAGCATAGGATTAACCTTGGAAGCTATTGCGCTATGGTCGTAGAAATGAATAATTCTACGTTTAAAACACAATGAGTTAGTGCCTTATACCTGTGAGCGGCACTCACGCTAAACGATGGGATTGAACATGGCTGATGATGTTGGCGCTGAGCTGCAGTTAATTTATCTGTTTGTGCATTTGGTGAATGCGGGCAGTTTTTCTCAAGCCGCGAAAGTGCTCGATATGCCTATCGCCACCGTGAGCCGTAAGCTGGCCAAGCTTGAAGAAAAACTCGATAAGCAATTGTTTATGAGAAGTACCCGTAAGCTGAGGTTAACCGAGGAAGGTTTAGCGTTATTTCAGCGATATCAGAGTGCGATTGCGCAGTTCGATGAGCTCAGTGGCATTGGCAGCGATAAACCTGAAGGCACATTGCGGATAGCTGCGCCAATCTCAATTATTTCAATTATCTTTATTCACGCATTAAACGAGTTTGGCCGTTTATATCCCGATATTCGTTTACACATTTCCCAAAGCAATGAGTTAGTGGATTTAATTGATAAAGGGATTGATGTCGCGATTGTCGGTGGTGCACAGCCTGATTCTTCTTGGGTGTCGAGTACTTTAGGTGAGCTTGATTATCGTTTGTTTGCAACGCCGGAATATTTAGCCCTTGCCCCTGAATTAACCCATCCCGATGATCTTGAAAACCATCAGCTGATCAAAGTTTGGCCGCTGTTTAATTGGCATTTAAAGCATCCTAATGGCGAGTCTTTCTATTTTAATGGCCCAACAAAACTCACGCTCACGGATCTCCATGGCGCGATTCAAGCGACCTTAGACCATGGTGGTATTCTGTATGGGCCAGAATTATTCGTAAAACAACAGATTAAAGAAGGGCGTTTAAAAGTGCTCTTACCGGAATGGATTGGCGAACAACGTAGAATTTCGATTCTTTATCACCAGCGTAGTCAGCAACCGCTGAAAGTGAAGGTGTTTATCGAGTTTATGCAATCCAAAGCGCCCGAACTTTTTTCAATGGCTTAAGATTAACGTTTACGGGGTTTTAAAGTATTTTGGCTCATGGAGTTTTGCGTTTGCTTAGCATCTTGCAGGCTCGCGCGGGTGGCGGGCACAATCCCAAGCTCACGGTAATAATTCACTAAACGGCGTAATTCAAATAGAGAACCAATACGGTTTTGCCCGCCTATGGTGAGTTTCCAGGTATCGGTAAGGCCTTCGCTGTTGGTTAAAATAAAACCTTGATAAACAATTTTTTTCATATTGAATGGGTTATAGAGTTGACTCTATCCTCCGGTGATTCAAACCCGTCGCTGATGCTACCTAAGCAGTAAAAATGTTAGGTAACATCACCGGATTTTCAAGGCAACTGAAGAGATAAACCCTAGACCTTAAAAGGGTTTATTATGCGACGCTGATCCCGATATTCGATACACCCGCTTCGATAATCTCTTTGCGTAAACCCTTCACTAATTCGGCAGTAATCTTAGGGTTTTCTTCGATAATTTCCAGCAGGGTATTTTGTAGCGCGCGCTCTTCTTCCATCACTTCATGGGCGAAGACGTAGTCATCTAAGGCATCATCGGTTAACTCTACATCGCTGATAGTCTCGATATAGTTCGCCACAGTGCTTGAGGATAACTTGCTGATATTGGTTATATCTTCCTCAAGGTTGGTTTGAATCGCCCCAAGCAAAGTGGAAAGTGCAACCACGGCATCCATCGCTGGGTATACGCCATAGTTATCAAAATCGGCGGGTTCAGGGGTGTTATCTTCTAAGCGCTGTAGATGCACATCAATGTTGAATTTCAGCTTATTGTCGTACTGGGATTGCCAAAGAAGATCGAGCACTGTGCTTAATACCGCAGGATCGCCAAACTCGCAAACCTCTGAAAACAATTGATAGTTAGGTAACATTCGTTGGCAAAGGGCAATGGCAAAGAGTTTTTTCTGTGGTAGTTCTAGCGCCTTTAAACGCTTAAAGAAGCCCGTTTTTTTGGTCATCTGTTATTTCCGCTGATAGCTGTGATAGCACTTGTTTTGCCGCCGATTCTACCTTAGTTAGCTCATCAAGTAACTCTAGTATTTCCGGTTCGAGATCTTCGACACGAGCATCCCGTTTCAATGCCGATTCAATCTCTTGGCATAATCGCTGTGTGGTCGGTACTCCGCAATAGCAACTGGCTCCATGGAGTTTGTGGATAGTGGTGAGCATAGTCGCTTGATCGTTCTGACTCAGCGCCGTCTCAATTGCCGAGACAGTTTGTGGCAAGGAATCCAATAACATGCGCAACATATCTAAGGCTAAATCCGACTTATGGTTGGCTTGGGTTAAGCAAAGATCCCAGTTGAGGGTGTGTAAATCGAAGTGGGTGAACTTGGGCCGAGTTATCCAGCGGTTTATCTCCGCTTTGAGGGCGGCTTCATCGATGGGCTTAGGCAAGTAACCATCCATGCCGCTGCCTAAAATCAACTCACGTTCCTCGGCAATCGCGTGGGCGGTCACGGCAATAATGGGCGTGTTGCGGTTCATCGACCCTTGGCGGATTTGCTTAGTGGCGCTGATGCCGTCGGTGCCCGGCATCTGGATATCCATAAAGATAAGGTCAAAGGTGCGACTCTTGGCTTGTTTAACGGCTTCTTCACCGCTGTTAACGGCAATGACAGTCGTCACTAACTCGTTAAGCAGGGTATCAATCAGTTTTAAATTGGCAAAGTTATCATCCACCGCCAACACAGTAAGGGACTGGCGAGCAGCGGGGACGGTAATCGCCACGGGAGGTAAAATGTCATATTCCATTGGTGGATAGAGCATATTACGCGCCAATTGGTGTTCACTCACTGGCAGTGACAACACCACATCGGCATTGGGGCGAATAAACTGGCTTAGTACTTCCTGCTCTTGGCAATCGAACAGCACAATCAAGCAATCTGTCTTACTCTTAGCTTGATTTAAGGTACTGACCAATTGATTCGGATTGCTAAATCCATGGCAACTCAGCAGCACATAATCGAATTGATGCTCAGTGGTCGAGAGCGTCGTCAGCAAGCTTGGTATGTGTTGATGGTGCGTGACTTTTGTATCCCACTGTTTTAGCTGACGACTAATCACAGAATGGGTGAGTACTCTGGGTTCATAAAACAACACGGTTTTATCTTTAAGTTTTTCAAAGGGCAGCGAATCGCCAATCTGGAATTGACCTAGACCCAATGGCAGGGTGAACCAGAAGTTAGAGCCCTTATCCACCGAAGAGGTAAAGCCAATTTGGCCGCCCATTTGGTTGACGAGGCGCTTAGTGATGACCAGCCCCAGCCCTGTGCCTCCAAAGCGGCGAGAAATCGAGGAGTCCGCTTGACCAAAGGCTTGGAACAGGAAGTCCTGTTGGTTTTCATCAATCCCAATGCCGGTATCAATCACATCACAGCGAAGCACCACTTGATCATCTGTCTGGTTTTGTAACTCTAATTTGACTAACACACTGCCCGAATCGGTAAACTTGATGGCATTGCCCACTAAGTTATTGATAATTTGGCAAACACGCATCGCATCGCCGTTAACATTGTCGGGAACGTTGGGAGCAATATCGACCACTAACTCCAGTCCTTTTGCCTGCGCGCTGCCCGAGATTAAAGTGATTGTCTCACCTAAGGTTTCCCTTAGGCCGAATGGCATGTTTTCTAGCACCATTTTACCGGCTTCGAGTTTAGAGAAGTCGAGAATATCGTTGATAATCGCCAGTAGGTTAGTCGCGCTGCGCTCGATGGTATTAATGTAATCGACTTGGCTCGAGTGTAGCGGGGTTTTAACGAGCTGACGGGCAAATCCTATCACGCCGTTTAATGGTGTGCGCAGCTCGTGGGACATGTTCGCCAAGAATTCCGACTTAATGCGGCTGGCCTCCAGCGCGCGTTTTTTGGCTAAGTCGAGCTCGACGTTTTGGATCTCAATCTGCTCTAAGGTTTCCCGCAGATCCGAAGTTGCCTGATCGATATTTTGCTGCATCTCATCGTGATATTCCGATAGCGAGCCCGCCATGGCGTTAATACCGCGTTTAAGCAAATCTAGCTCACCGATAAGATTGCCTTCGAGCCGCGCATCCAGTTTACCCTCACGGATTTTGGCGACCACCCGCACCATTTCGGTAATCGGCTGGGTGACGTTTTTAACCAGACGAAAGGTAAACAACAGGTTCAATTGCACCCCAATCAACACGATAATAAAGGCGGCCACGGCGGCTCTGTGTTGCTCTAGCAAGGCGCGTTCTTTATTGATAATGACCGAAATATAGCCGAGTAACTCGCCATTATCGGTTTGGATATCAAAATTTGCAGGCTCGCCACCCGTAGGCTGAGCGGTTGCAAAGATAGGTGTGCGTAGAATAAGGCTGTCGCCTACATGTTCAATTTCGGTTTTATGCAGATTGGTTAGTGCCTCTTTGTAGCGCATGATCTCGAAATCTTTATGGTAGTGCGATGTAACAAAGAGTTGATTATGGATATCAAAAATCGCAATCGATTTAACCAGCGTGGATTTATTGAGTTGGGCTGCGGCAAGGAGTCTTTTCGTTGCTTCCCTATCATTACCGACCAGTCCCACTTCGCTGGCAATCGCTAAAGGCTCGATAATATTACTGCCCTGCTCAATCAGCGTATCTTCGAGTTCATAGAAGCGATTTATGGTAAAGTAGCTGCCCAGCAGAATACCGACTAAGATCGTCGGCGCAAGCGCAAGCACCAGAACCCAGGAACGTAAGCTGTATTTGGTCATGTTGTTGACAGGGTTCATAGCCGCAGCGCAGTTTCCTAAGTTCTAGGGACGATATAATTTTATAAGACTGCCAGAAAAAGGGCAGTCTTGACCAGTTTTTTATTGATTTAGAGGCCGAAATGGCACAATTTTTTAAAGCAAAACCAAATAGTTCCAAGCAATTGTCCGCGAAGCAATCCTTTAGCGTGCAACAGCTCGATCACCTTGGGGCAGGTATAGCACAACATCAGGGAAAAGTCGTATTTATCCCCGGCGCCTTGCCCAGTGAAACCGTGCAGGCGCAGCTGACCGAACAAAAGAAAAACTATGCCCGAGCCAAGCTGATTAAAGTCGAGACGCCAAGCGCTGAGCGAGTCACGCCGTTATGTCCACACTACCAAAGCTGTGGTGGCTGTGATTTGCAGCATATGTCATTAACGGGGCAGCGCGAGCATAAGTCGGCGGCCTTGATTGATATTATGGCCAAGTTTGCCGGCGCCGAAGGCAACTCCGTGCCCGCATTGACAGGCGAAGGCTGGCACTATCGCCGCCGCGCACGCCTTGCGACTCTATTTGATAAAAATACCAAGCAGTTGAGCTTAGGGTTTCGTGCATCGAGCAGCAACCAAGTCGTGCCTATTGATAGCTGTTTAGTCTTGGCTAAGCCCTTAGCGGATTTAATCGCCCCGTTTGCTAAGTTACTTAATCAACTTGCGGCCAAATCGAGTCTTGGGCACTTAGAATTGATTGACGCCGACAATGGTCATTTTGCGGTAATTCGAATCACTAAATCCTTAAACGATAAGGATATGGCAAAGCTTGCGCAGTTTGCCGAGCAGCATCAAATCCATATTTGTTTACAAGACAACAACGGCGAGTTCCATGGAGTAAATGGCACGCTGTTATTGCCCGTTTACCAGTTGCTCGATGATAAAGCTGATGCAACCCCTGTGAGCTTAACCTTTACCCCTGGCAACTTTGTGCAAGTCAATGCGCAAATTAACAAGGCCATGGTGGCGCAGGCGTTAGACTGGTTAGCACCGCAGCCGGGTGAGCGCATTCTCGATCTCTTCTGCGGTATGGGGAACTTCAGTTTGCCTTTAGCTAAACTGGGCGCCGAAGTGATTGGGGTTGAAGGGGTGCCAGAAATGGTTAGCCAAGCCCGTGAAAACGCGGCTGCAAATGGCTTAAGCAATTTAACCTTTTACCATGGCGACTTAAGTGCCGATTTATCCTGCGAGCCTTGGATGGGCAAGATTGATAAATTGCTACTCGACCCTGCGCGCGCGGGTGCATTTGAGAGTTTGCAATGGCTTAAGAAGATGAAGCCCCGCCAAGTGGTGTATGTGTCTTGTAATCCGGCGAGCTTAGCCCGCGACAGTGCGGTGTTGCTCGAACGTGGCTACAAGTTACAAAAGTTAGGCTTAATCGATATGTTCCCGCAGACACATCATATCGAAGCCATGGCGTTGTTTGAGCTTGCAAAATAAGGCTTATCGGTGGGGCAAGGTTTTCTCACTTGCCCGCGTTATTTGAGTGTAAAGTAAGCAAAGCGTTTGAATAACGTAAAAAATGTGAAGTTTCGTCTCGTTGGGTTTGACAAGTCCGTGCCAATGCTGAAGATAGGAGTGCCGAGGTGGTGCCACTTTTCTCTGAGCACGAATAAGGAAACAAATTAAGATGGTCTCTGTTCGCGAAGCGCACTTTAATGATCCCGATTTTCATCTTGAAGAGTGGGTGGCTCGCTATGTTAGTCATGTCGATGAGGCGCAAACCTTACTCGCCCTGATTGAGCAGGTCGATGCTTTACCCGCTAAGAGTCCTGCCGCGAAAAGAGAACTGCTCGAACGTGCCCGCGAGATGATTGAAATCCTCGCGCCGCTGAATATGGACATTGAGACGCTGCAAGCGGCCATCCTGTTTGTGGTGTTTGATGCCGGTTTATTAGATGAAGAAGCGATCAAAGAAAAGTTTGGTGAGCCGCTGGCGCGGTTAGTCGCCAGCGTGGTGACCATGGATGCCATTGGCGCGTTAAAAATCAATCCCAATAGCCGCTCAACCGAGCCGCAAATCGACAATATCCGCCGCATGTTGCTGGCGATGGTCGAAGACGTGCGCGCCGTGGTGATAAAACTGGCCGAGCGTGTTTGTTTGCTGCGCGCCGTGAAAAATGCCGACGAAGAAACCCGCGTCTTGCTGGCCCGTGAAATTGCCGATATCTATGCGCCGCTCGCTAACCGTTTGGGGATTGGTCAGTTAAAGTGGGAATTAGAAGATATTTCCTTCCGTTATCTGCATCCAGATACCTACAAGGACATTGCCAAACAGCTTGATGGTAAGCGGTTAGACCGCGAAGTCTATATCGAAAAATTTGTCGAGCAGTTGCAGCAGCGCCTCGATGAGGATCATATCCGCGCTAAGGTGTATGGTCGTCCAAAACATATCTACAGCATCTGGCGCAAGATGAAGGGCAAACACCTCAAGTTTGATGAGTTGTTTGACGTGCGCGCCGTGCGGATTGTCACCGAACGTTTGCAGGACTGCTACGGCGCCTTAGGGGTCGTGCACACGCTATGGCACCATATTCCACGCGAGTTCGACGACTACGTGGCCAACCCTAAACCTAACGGTTATCAATCCATCCATACGGTTGTGGTGGGGCCTGAGGGGAAAACCGTTGAAATTCAAATTCGTACCCAAGATATGCATGAAGATGCAGAGCTTGGGGTTGCCGCGCACTGGAAATATAAAGAAGGTAATCACTCCGGTAAGCAAAGCGGTTACGAAGAAAAAATCAATTGGCTGCGAAAAATTCTGCAATGGCAGGAGGACGTGGTCGAAAGCGGCAACTTGGTCGAAGAAGTCCGCAGCCAAGTGTTTGAAGACCGAGTCTATGTGTTTACCCCAAGCGGTGAAGTGGTTGACTTGCCACTTGGCTCAACCGTGCTCGACTTTGCCTATTATATTCACTCGCAGGTCGGCCATAAGTGTATCGGTGCTAAGGTCGATGGCCGCATTGTGCCGTTTACTTATCAGGTTGAAACGGGTGAGCGTATCGAGATCATTACCTCGAAGCACCCTAATCCTAAGCGCGATTGGCTCAATCCAAACTTAGGTTATATCCGCACCTCGCGGGCGCGCTCGAAAATTCAGCATTGGTTTAAGCAGCAAGACCGCGATAAAAACATTATCGCCGGTAAAGAAATGCTCGAAGCCGAGCTGGCGCGAGTGAGCCTTAAAATCAAAGATGCAGCCATTGCCGTTGAGCGCTTTAATATGGCGAGTATGGACGACTTACTTGCGGCAATTGGCGGCGGTGATGTGCGGTTACATCAAGTCGTTAACCATATCCAAAGTAAGTTGCGCCTCGATGAGGCTAGCGAAGAAGATGCAGTTGAAGAATTAGTTAAGAAGAGCCAACCCAAATCTGGTACCAACAGCCGTGGGCAGGTGGAAGTGAATGGCGTGGGTAACTTACTTAGTCATATCGCCCGTTGCTGCCAGCCCGTGCCAGGGGATGAGATTTTAGGCTTTATCACCAAAGGGCGTGGTATTTCGGTGCATCGCTCCGACTGTGAGCAGGTGAAAGAGTTGATGCGCGTTCACCCAGAGCGTGGCGTCGATGTGGTTTGGGGCGAAAATTACTCCGGCGGTTATCGTATGCGTCTGCGCGTATTAGCCCATGATCGCAGCGGCTTATTGCGGGATCTCACCTCAGTACTCGCCGCCGAAAAGTCCAATGTACTTGCCATGAGCTCGTCATCGGATATTAAGAATCAAACGGCAGCCATTGAGCTGGAATTAGAGCTTTATAATCTCGATGGCTTATCGCGGGTGTTATCTAAGCTCTCCCAAGTTGATAGCGTGATAGAAGCAAGACGGCTTTAAGGTTAGCAATACCTTTCGAAGCGATTAGCCTCGAAATTAGCAATATGGAAAACTTTGATAAGAGATATAGATTGGGGGGGCGGAGGCTGTTCACCATTCTGAGCAATGGCATTTGCTCCCCGACGCGCAGCGAGTCCGTCCTTGGATGCTCGACCGCCCCATCCGTGGGGCGGACGGTCGTCTCGCAAATCACCATTGCTCAGCTTCCTAGCATCGTTGTTGGCTGTAGGTTTTAAAGAGACACACAGCATG
This sequence comes from Shewanella sp. Sh95, assembly GCF_001308045.1. Lineage (NCBI taxonomy): Bacteria > Pseudomonadati > Pseudomonadota > Gammaproteobacteria > Alteromonadales > Shewanellaceae > Shewanella > Shewanella sp. Sh95. The sequence continues at coordinate 28,031 of NZ_LGYY01000263.1, read as the reverse complement.
CTTTGGGACATTCCCGAGTTAAATCCTTAACTCTAACTAGTTTGTTTCGGATTAAAAATTCTATGGAGATAACGCCGCCAGCATGAGCAGCTTTGTCTTGGGGGCGAAGTCGGAGGAAAAAAGACGTCGCCATGCCTAGCCTTGGTAACCATACTTTACTTGAAGAACTCATTGATCCAAGCGACATGGCTTTTGTTGACATTTTTTAGAGGAGCCAAAGAGTTAAAATCTAGCTCCCAACGTTTAAATAATACGAACAACTGGTTTATTGTACTCTGCGATACTGGCTCATTTAGCTCAATTATTAAATCCAAGCCGCGGCCAGTTACCGACTGATAATTTGGCAGAGAGTAAATCCACTCAAAAAACTTATCTTCATCTTCCTGACACCAGAAACTTGGCCCTTTTACTGTAATCTGCACGCATTTTCCTTGTATGGCTAACGTCTTAGTATTTATGCGCTGCGCTGTTTGCAGGGCATAAATCGCTTGTTGGACTTGGCCGCTGCCACATCCATTTCAAGTGATATCAATGATGCTATAGGAATTAACTTTTTTGCGGTAGCGATTTTTATATACAGTTTGATGGTAATTACTTGATATCGTTTTACCTTTTTCCATTCTTTCACGCTTATTTTTTGCAGATGAATCGCTATCTAACGACTCAAAACTCCAAGGAATACACCTCCCCTCGGAGTTGCCGCGGGCGAATAGACAAATTGCGTGAGTCTCGCCACGGATGGCGAGCTAGCTTTCGCAGGTGCAGGGACGCATCCTTCGGAAGCGATAGCAAATTTGTCAATGAGCACAAGGGGCTTTCAACTCCGTTGGGGCGTCTTGGAGCATCCAAGGAGGATAGGACGAGCAGTCCTCCTTGGTCGGGTGTGGGGGGAAGCCCCACGACTTTGATTTTGATTAAAGTATTCAAACTACGAAAAAGATGGGATACATAACTTCTAAGTCGAACCATCAACTTTTCTATAGGCAAAGCTTTACTTGGTCTATTTCCCTTTTGAACTGCAAAACACACTTTGGGGCAAAAAGCTTTTAGCCAGATGAACAGTTCGATGGTCGTAAAGATTGTCATTGTTGCAACTGTGACCGTTGGCGACATGGATGTCGCCGTCGAGCCTATAGGGACATATTCACGGCGTGTCACTGGGGAAACAATGACAATTCATCCTACACACCTGACGACATACTTATCTAGTTTTAGGGCATATCCTCTTCGTTAAAGCCTAATATCAGACTCAAAATAGCACTTTGAGCTTGGCTACTTTATCATTAGCGCTTTATTGCCCTTATTACAGCCTTAGTTGCGACTCAGCTTGAGTGTATTCCTGTTTACGCATCCGGCGCATTGGCCTGTGTCGACTCTCTTGAAAGGATATCAGCATGACTTCCCATATCACGCCTTCTTCTACTACTGAGCTTTCAGCAACAGAGCTATCCACAAAAGAACTCTCTTCAAAAGTGCCATCACCAAACAAGCTTCCCGCAGCAGCAGTTTCAGCAACCGATGTCGCTCCACTATTGAAGATTATGGAGAAGCTGCGCGATCCGCAAACGGGTTGTCCTTGGGATAAGGCGCAGACATTTCAAACCATAGTGCCTTTTACCCTCGAAGAGGCCTATGAGGTGGCCGATACGATTGAACGTTTAGCCTTAGACGAATTGCCCGATGAACTGGGGGATTTATTATTCCAAGTGGTATTTTATTGCCAGCTAGGTAAAGAGCAGGGCAGGTTCGATTTCAGCACTGTCGTCAATAAAATCACCGACAAACTCACCCGCCGTCATCCCCACGTGTTTGGCGAAGCCACGTTTGAGGCCGATGCTAGTAGTCAGCAAATGAAGGTCAATTGGGAAGCAATCAAAGCCAGCGAGCGTGAGCAAAAGGCATTAGCGGCTGGGGTGACTTCACCAAGCGAGGTTTCTGTGCTGGATGATATTCCGCGCGCACAGCCAGCGTTATCCCGTTCTATCAAAATTCAACAGCGGGTCGCGCGCGTTGGGTTCGATTGGCCTGAGCTTGAGCCCGTTGTCGCAAAAATCCATGAGGAAATTGAGGAAGTGCTGGCGGAGGTGAACCAGCCAACGCTCGACCAAGCCAAAGTTCAGGCCGAAATGGGTGACTTATTATTTGCAGTGGTGAATTTGGCGCGTCATTTAAAGGTGGACCCAGAACAAGCGCTGCGCCAAGCCAATGTTAAATTTGAACGCCGTTTTAAAGGTGTAGAGGCATTTGCAAGACAAAATAATAAAGCATTAGAAGAACATAGCTTAGAAGAGTTAGATGCCTACTGGGATAAGGTTAAACAGGGCGAGCCAAGATAAAGGGCAAATTATCCTGATTGGTGTTTGTCGAATGGCAACACCTTTGGTATACTACTGCCCCGTCCTAGTGCTTTCTTACAAGCACGTATTTTCAAACTCATTTTCTCAGGTTCAGCATGACTACAAGGTATATCTTCGTTACTGGTGGTGTGGTTTCATCACTAGGTAAAGGCATTGCAGCCGCTTCATTAGCCGCAATTTTAGAGGCCCGTGGTCTCAATGTAACCATCATGAAACTGGACCCATACATTAACGTTGATCCAGGTACCATGAGCCCAACGCAACATGGTGAAGTGTTTGTGACTGAGGACGGCGCAGAAACAGACCTCGACCTAGGCCACTATGAGCGTTTCATCCGCACTAAGATGAATCGTCGCAACAACTTCACCACAGGCCGTATTTACGAAGAAGTATTACGTAAAGAACGTCGCGGTGACTATTTAGGCGCGACAATTCAGGTGATCCCGCACATCACTAACGCGATCAAAGAAAAAGTATTAGCTGGTGGCGAAGGTCACGATGTGGCTATCGTTGAAATCGGCGGTACTGTGGGTGATATTGAATCACTGCCATTCCTTGAGTCTATTCGCCAATTAGGCGTTGAACTGGGCCGCGATCGTACCCTGTTTATGCATTTAACCTTAGTGCCATTCTTAGGCGCTGCGGGCGAAGTGAAAACGAAACCGACTCAACACTCTGTAAAAGAGTTGCGTTCTATCGGTATTGCACCAGACGTATTGATCTGCCGTGGCGACCGTGCGATTCCTGCCAACGAGCGTGCGAAGATTTCGTTATTCTGTAACGTTGAAGAACGTGCGGTTATTTCATTAAAAGACGTCGACAGCATCTACAAGATCCCTGCGCTGCTGCGCTCACAGGGTTTAGATGACTTAGTGGTTAAGCGTTTTGGCTTAGAATGCCGCGAAGCTGACTTGTCTGAGTGGGAAAACGTCATTTACCAAGAAGCCAATCCAAACGGCGAAGTCGTGATTGGTATGGTGGGTAAATACATCGAACTGCCAGACGCCTATAAATCAGTCAACGAAGCGTTAAAACACGCAGGCCTGAAAAACCGCGTATCTGTGACTATCAAGTATATCGACTCACAAACCGTTGAAGCCAAAGGCGATGAAGTCTTACAAGGTTTAGACGGTATCTTAGTCCCAGGGGGCTTCGGTGAGCGCGGTGTGGAAGGTAAGATTCTGGCGGCTAAATTTGCCCGTGAAAACAACCTGCCATACTTTGGTATCTGTTTAGGTATGCAAGTGGCACTGATTGAATTTGCCCGTAACGTTGCTGGCATGGCCGATGCTCACTCAACCGAATTCAATAAAGCAACGCCATTCCCAGTGGTTGGCTTAATCACTGAATGGGTTGACGAAGAAGGTAATGTTGAACAACGCCATGAAGCCTCTGATTTAGGTGGCACTATGCGTTTAGGTGCGCAGTTATGTCACCTGCTGGAAGGCTCAAAAGCGGCGCAAGCGTACAAAGGTAACACTTGTGTTGAGCGTCACCGTCACCGTTACGAAGTGAACAACAAGTACAGAGAACGTTTAGAGCAAGCGGGTCTGGTATTTAGTGGTTTATCTTCTGACCGTAAACTGGTTGAGATGATTGAGCTCAAAGATCATCCTTGGTTTGTAGCGGGTCAATTCCACCCTGAATTTACTTCGACCCCACGCGATGGTCATCCATTGTTCGAAGGTTTCGTTGCTGCCGCGAGTGCACATCAAAAACGTGATCTGAAGAAATAAATTTTAAGGCCGGACCCGCGACAGTGGGCCCGGCCTTTTGTTACACTCAGGCCGCGTAAACATGAGTCAAAACTCATACCCATGTGTATAAACGACATGCGTCTAGACGGAAATAGTAAACGGAATTTAAAGATTTTGGTCGTACTCTACATCTGTTAATTCCCATTGGTATTGGTTTTTTCTTTTCTCTTTTAAACTTAAATCGAGGGTAATATGGCTAAGATTATTAACGTGATTGGTCGCGAGATTATGGATTCTCGTGGTAACCCAACAGTTGAAGCCGAAGTGCATTTAGAAGGTGGTTTTATCGGTATGGCGGCTGCGCCATCTGGTGCTTCTACTGGTAGCCGCGAAGCGCTGGAACTGCGTGATGGCGACAAGAGCCGTTACTTAGGTAAAGGTGTATTGACTGCTGTGGCTAACGTAAACGGCCCTATCCGTGCAGCGTTAATCGGTAAAGATGCGACTGCACAAGCAGAACTCGATCAAATCATGATCGACTTAGACGGCACTGAAAACAAAGACAAGTTAGGCGCTAACGCGATTCTGGCTGTGTCTTTAGCGGCGGCTAAAGCGGCTGCAGCATTCAAAGGCATGCCTCTATACGCTCACATCGCTGAATTAAACGGCACACCTGGCCAATACGCTATGCCAGTGCCTATGATGAACATCCTTAACGGTGGTGAGCACGCTGATAACAACGTTGATATCCAAGAGTTCATGGTTCAACCTGTTGGCGCGAAAAACTTCCGCGAAGCTTTACGTATGGGCGCTGAGATTTTCCACACCCTGAAAAAAGTACTGCACGGTAAAGGTTTAAGCACTTCTGTGGGTGACGAAGGTGGTTTCGCACCTAACCTGTCTTCTAACGCAGATGCATTAGCGGTAATCAAAGAAGCTGTTGAATTAGCGGGTTACAAGCTGGGTACCGACGTGACTCTGGCATTAGACTGCGCGGCTTCTGAGTTTTACAAAGACGGCAAATATGACCTGTCTGGCGAAGGCAAAGTATTCGATTCAAACGGTTTCTCTGACTTCCTGAAATCACTGACTGAGCAATATCCAATCGTCTCTATTGAAGACGGTCTGGACGAGTCAGATTGGGATGGTTGGGCATATCAAACTAAGATCATGGGCGACAAGATCCAATTAGTGGGCGACGATTTATTCGTCACTAACACTAAGATTTTAACCCGTGGTATCGAGAATGGCATTGCTAACTCAATCCTGATCAAGTTCAACCAAATCGGTTCATTAACTGAAACCTTAGCGGCTATCCGTATGGCAAAAGCGGCGGGTTACACTGCGGTTATTTCACACCGTAGCGGTGAAACTGAAGACGCTACTATCGCTGATTTAGCGGTAGGTACAGCGGCTGGCCAAATCAAGACCGGTTCATTGTGTCGCTCTGACCGTGTGGCTAAATACAACCAATTGCTGCGTATCGAAGAGCAATTAGGTGAAAAAGCACCGTATCGCGGTTTGAAGGAAATCAAAGGTCAGGCGTAATTTAGCCGACCGATGTAAAAAGGCCACCACTTGGTGGCCTTTTTTGTTGTACTATCTGCAGTATCTTTTTTTAATCCAAGACATTGACGCTAATTCCTCCATGAAATTTTTTGTCATTGCACTCATAGTGCTACTCGGTTTACTGCAATACCGGCTGTGGTCGGGCGATAACAGTCTGCCCGAATACTTTGTTCTGCAAAAACAGATTGCTGCTCAGCAAGATGGTAATGCAAAACTCAATGAGCGTAACCAAGTGCTTAAAGAAGAAATTATCGATCTTAAGAGTGGTACCGAAGCGATTGAAGAGCGGGCGCGTAACGAGCTTGGCATGGTGAAAGAAGGCGAGACCTTCTATCGCGTGGTGGGCGGTGACCGTGCAGTATCGAGTCCCTCGCAGTAACGGAGCACAAATGGATATCGTCTTAGAAGCCGCGCCACAGACTGAAACAGAAGTCGCTATTCAGCTGGATCCTTTTTCACCTAATGTGGTTGCGATTGTGCCAGCCGCAGGGATTGGCAGCCGCATGGGCGCGGGTAAACCCAAGCAATATTTAACTTTGTTGGGGCAAAGCATTCTGGCTCATACCTTAGACAAGTTATTGTCCCATCCGCAAATTAACCAAGTGATTGTCGCGCTGCATCCTGAGGATACCGAGTTTGCCGCGTTGCCCCAGGCCAAGCATCCCAAGCTGGTGACTGTTATTGGCGGCTCTGAGCGCGCCGACTCAGTGCTGGCGGCACTCGATAAGGCGCCCGACAATGGTTGGGCTTTAGTACACGATGCGGCTAGACCCTGCTTAACGGCGCAAGACATAGATAAATTGCTGGCTTCGCGGGTGCACTTTCCCCAAGGTGCCATTTTGGCGATGCCAGTCCGCGATACCATGAAGCGCGCCAATAGCTTAGGTGAAATCAGCTCGACCGTTTGCCGCGATAATCTCTGGCATGCCTTGACGCCGCAGTTATTCCCAACCTCCTTGTTGCGATTGCATTTAAAAGCCGCGCTTGCCGCAGGGGCCGTTGTGACCGATGAAGCCTCGGCGATGGAATGGGCGGGAATTTCCCCTGGATTAGTCGCTGGGCGGGCGGATAACATTAAAGTTACCCATCCCGATGATTTGGAGTTAGCAGAACTTTTTTTACTGCGTGCTAAGGCTTGAAGGCAAGCTGAGTGAATTGCGCAATTGATTAAATACGTTAGGAAATAAGTCATGAAAATCCGTATCGGCCATGGTTTTGATGTTCATAAATTTGGTGAACCGCGCCCGTTAATTTTATGCGGGGTCGAAGTACCCTACGAAACGGGGCTGGTGGCTCATTCCGATGGTGATGTGGTGCTGCATGCCATCTCTGATGCCATTTTAGGGGCGATGGCCCTTGGGGATATAGGTAAACATTTCCCTGATACCGATGCCGCTTATAAGGGCGCCGATAGTCGCGTTTTGCTGCGTCATTGTTATGCCTTAGCGCGGGCGAAGGGATTTGAGCTGGGTAATCTGGATGTCACTATTATTGCCCAGACGCCTAAAATGGCGCCGCATATCGAGGATATGCGCCACGTGCTGGCAGCCGATCTTAATGCTGATATTGCAGATATCAACGTCAAGGCCACTACCACAGAAAAACTCGGATTTACCGGCCGTAAAGAAGGCATCGCGGTCGAAGCCGTCGTATTACTCAGCCGCCAATAGTCTGTAACTTTAAGAGATAAGAAAGACCCATGAGCGAACTACATTACCTGTACGGCAAACCGACGGGCACCGCAGATTTAAGAACCGTTAACAGCGACTTTATCGTCAAAGAGATTTTGCCTTTTAGCCCGTCGGGCGAGGGCGAACATCATTTAGTCCACATTCGTAAGGATGGATTGAACACGGTACAAGTGGCTGAAATGCTGGCGAAGTTCGCTAAGGTTCATCCCAAAGAAGTGACCTATGCAGGACAAAAAGATAAAAATGCCATCACAGAACAGTGGTTTGGCATTCGTATCCCAGGTAAAGAAACCCCTGCGTGGCGCGAGCTAAACAGCGAACGTTTAACCATATTATCCAGTAGTCGCCACAGCAAAAAATTACGTATTGGCGCGCTCTTGGGCAACCGTTTTATCCTTACCCTGCGCAATATCACAAACGTGGAAGACATTATCAGCCGCATCGAGAAAGTCAGCCAAATCGGTGTGCCCAATTATTTTGGTGAGCAGCGTTTCGGTCACGATGGTAAAAACCTGGTGCTTGGTCGGCAAATGCTAGCGGGCAAAAAGGTGAAAGACCGTAATAAGCGCAGCATGTATCTGTCTGCGGTGCGCTCCAACCTATTCAATACCGTTGTCTCCTATCGTTTAGCCAATTATGGCACTAAACCCTTAGCGGGGGATTGTGTGATGCTGGCGGGCAGCAAAAGCTTTTTCGTTACGCCTGAATGGGATTTAGTGGTATTAAAGCGTTTGATTGAGAAGGATATTCAACTTTCTGCGCCACTCTGGGGCCGCGGAAAAATGCTGCCGCAGGGCGAAGCCGCTGAGGTTGAAACCCAAGCCATGGCTGAGCTGGGCGACGATTGCTACGGCCTTGAGCACGCAGGTCTTGAGCAGGAGCGCCGCCCATTGCTACTGGAACCTCAAGGACTTAAATACGAGCAAACCGCGGATGGATTGGTACTCGAGTTTATTTTACCTGCGGGTAGCTTTGCGACATCGCTGTTAAGAGAGCTGGTTGATTATCAAGATGTCAAAGAGCTGCAATGGCAAGCAACAGTTACGCCGGATGCGAATGCTCCTGAGGCAAATACTGCAACTGAAAGCGATGTTGCAGAGGTCAATCTAATCGACAATGGCGAGTCCACTTTATGATCCGCATCCTTGTCAGCAATGATGATGGGGTGAATGCGCCGGGAATAAAAGCCTTAACGGAGGCGCTTGCCGAAATCGCCACTGTGATGACGGTCGCACCTGATCGTAATTGTTCCGGTGCAAGTAACTCTTTAACCTTGACTAATCCATTAAGAATTAATAGGTTAGATAATGGTTATATTTCGGTGTACGGTACACCAACAGATTGCGTCCACTTAGCCATACGGGAGCTCTGTGATGGTGAGCCTGATATGGTGGTATCGGGCATCAATGCTGGCGCGAATATGGGGGATGATACTTTATATTCGGGCACGGTCGCGGCGGCAATGGAAGGGCGTTTTTTAGGCTTCCCCGCAGTAGCGATTTCGCTTAATGGCAAAGCCTTTAAGCATTATCACACTGCCGCCGTTTACGCGCGGCGAATCGTGCAGGGGCTATTAGCGCACCCGATTGCCAGTGATCAGATCCTCAATATCAATGTGCCGGATTTACCGTTGGATGAGATTAAAGGCATAAGAGTGACGCGCCTTGGAGCGCGGCATAAAGCTGAAGGCATTGTGCGTACGCAAGATCCCGCAGGACGAGAAATTTTTTGGCTCGGCCCACCGGGTGTTGAACAAGATGCGAGTGAAGGTACCGATTTTCATGCCATTGCTCATGGTTATGTGTCGATCACTCCGTTAACCGTAGACTTGACCGCGTATAAACAATTATCGATATTGCAAAATTGGGTAGATAAAATATGACTCGAGTTGCCTTAACATCGGCGGTGAATTTAGCGAAAAAGCTTCAGGATGCGGGGATCCGTAATCCAGCCGTGCTTAAGGCAATATCCTATACCCCACGCGAATTGTTTCTTGATAATGCGTTAGCCCATAAAGCCTATGAGAATACAGCTTTACCTATTGGCCAAGGACAAACCATTTCTCAGCCTTATATCGTCGCGCGAATGACTGAGTTACTGCTTCAACATAAACCCCATAAGGTGCTTGAAGTAGGAACGGGCTCAGGTTATCAAGCGGCGATTCTCGCCCAATTAGTACCAGAGCTTTGCACTGTGGAACGTATAAAGACGTTACAAATCCAAGCAAGGCAAAGATTAAAGCGGCTCGATCTGCATAATGTTTCCTTTAAGTATGGCGATGGTTGGCAGGGCTGGCAGAATCGTAGTCCCTATAATGGCATTATGGTCACCGCAGCTGCCGCAAAGGTTCCTGAAGCGTTATTATCCCAGTTAGCCGAAGGCGGTGTATTAATTATCCCCGTGGGTGAAGAAACGCAGCAATTGATGCGGATTACGCGTCACTTGGATAGTTTTAGTTCTGAAGTGATAGAGACAGTCAAATTTGTTCCTTTAGTAAATGGTGAGCTTGCATAGCGCGTTTATCGATTTATAAATTACTAAAACAGTAAGATAGCCCCAAAAAGGAGTTTTTATTGTTGAATGCGGGTTTACTTTTAAACCTCAGTTTACTGTTGTTGCTTGCGGGCTGTAGCTTTCAGGCGAGTCGCCCCGCACCTGTCGAAAGTCTTTCCCACAATTATTCAAAGCACAACAAAGGCAATATTAAATCCAATTCATATAAAGTTAAGAAAGGCGACACTCTTTACTCTATTTCTTGGGCTGCAGGCAAAGATTACGCCGAAATTGCTAAAATTAATCAATTAGATAAATCGTATACCATCTATCCTGGTCAGGTTTTGTATTTAACATATGACCATAATCAAAATAGTAAACCTTCTACGACTTTAGGTGGAATTAATTCGGTAAATAAAGGTGGATATCAGCATAATCAAAATAAAAAACAATCAGTTAGTGATGATTTTCCTCAGAATTCTGTATCTAGTGAAACACCGAAAAAAACACTTGATCAGAAAGCAAAGCCTGCGTATTCTGCAACAAGTTCCCAACAAAATATTAACCCTTCAATAATTGCTCCGACATCGACACTACCCGATAGTGTAAGCCAGTGGCAATGGCCTGTAAGAGGTAAATTGATAGGAACATACTCTGCCAATGAGCAGGGAAATAAAGGTATTAAGATCGCAGGAAAACGTGGAGATATCATCAAAGCTGCAGCAGATGGGCGGGTGGTATACGCAGGTAGTGCGCTTAGGGGGTATGGTAATTTAGTCATTATTAAGCATAGTGACGATTACCTTAGTGCTTATGCTCATGCGGATCAGATCTTAGTCGACGAAAAGCAACATGTCCTCGCTGGACAGACGATTGCTAAAATGGGTAGTACAGGTACTAATCAAGTAATGTTACGTTTTGACATTCGTTACCATGGTCAGTCTGTTAACCCACTCAACTACTTACCTAAGCAATGATTGTTTAGGGCCTTGTTTTGGCATGGAGGATAATAAATTGCAGTAATACAAGCAGTTAAATTAGGTTTGGGAGAATTCGATCATGAGCCGCATAAATAGCACTGCCGTAGAAGAACTAGTAGATTTTTCCGTTGATGCCGCAGAGTTTGATCTCGATAAAGAGGATATCGCCGCTGATTTAGTTCAAGAACTAGGACTCGAACAACAGGTTCAAGATGACCTGCAAAAAAATCTTGATGCCACACAACTCTATTTAGGTGAAATAGGGTTTTCCCCACTGCTTAGTGCAGAAGAAGAAGTTTACTTTTCCCGTAAAGCCTTAAAAGGCTGCGAAAAATCCCGTAACCGCATGATCGAAAGCAACCTGCGACTCGTGGTTAAAATTGCCCGTCGTTACAATAATCGTGGTCTTGCGCTGCTGGATTTAATCGAAGAGGGTAATCTTGGTTTGATACGTGCTGTCGAGAAATTCGACCCAGAAAGAGGTTTCCGTTTCTCAACCTATGCGACTTGGTGGATCAGACAAACCATCGAACGTGCAATCATGAACCAAACTCGCACAATTCGCTTGCCTATCCATGTAGTAAAAGAGCTTAACGTATATTTACGTACAGCTCGGGAATTAGCGCAAAAACTTGACCATGAACCTACGGCAGAAGAAATTGCCGAGAAACTACAAGTATCCAGTGTTGACGTCAGCCGTATGCTGAAGCTTAACGAGAAGATCACTTCTGTCGATATTCCCTTAGGTGGCGATAACGACAAGGCGTTACTCGATGTGCTTGCTGATGACGATAACGTAGGTCCAGACTTTAAAGTACAAGACGAAGACATCTCTAACTCAGTTGTGAAGTGGTTAAATGAACTTAATACCAAGCAAAGAGAAGTGTTAGCGCGACGCTTTGGGTTATTGGGTTACGAGCCATCAACTCTTGAAGATGTTGGCGCTGAAATTGGTCTCACTCGTGAACGTGTGCGCCAAATCCAAGTGGAAGCCTTAAAACGCATGCGCGATTTGTTGGGGGCGCAAGGGCTATCTGTAGAGGCTTTATTTAGAAACTAATGCTTAAGGTTGTTTAATCAACCCATAAAAAACGCCCATTTTGTGGGCGTTTTTATTATTAAGTTACGATGAACAAAGCTATTTAACTCAAGCGTTTAAGCTCATAGAGTAAATCCAGTGCCTGTTTTGGGGTCAGGTTATCGGGATTGATGGCTTTTAACTTGCTTACGGCCGGATTTTCCACTGGCTCCGGCAGGGCTAACAAGGTTTGAATCGGTGCCTTTGTGCCCTCTACTTGATGGTCGCGACTCTCAAGCTGATGTAGTTTATGTTTTGCCGCCTTAATCACCCGAGCTGGTACACCAGCAAGGGCCGCAACTTGTAAACCGTAACTCTTACTGGCAGCACCTTCTTGCACCGCATGCATAAAGGCGATGGTATCTTCGTGCTCAATCGCATCGAGGTGCACGTTATAGACGCCAACCATGAGTTCCGGTAACTGTGTTAGCTCGAAATAATGGGTCGCAAATAGCGTCATTGCGCCGACTTGCTGTGCTAAATACTCAGCCGCAGACCAGGCTAATGACAGGCCATCGTAGGTTGATGTGCCGCGACCAATTTCATCCATCAAGACTAAACTCTGCGCAGTGGCATTATGGAGAATATTGGCCGTTTCAGTCATTTCCACCATAAAGGTTGAACGGCCTGAAGCGAGATCGTCTGAGGCACCAATACGGGTAAAAATTCGATCTATAGGGCCAATAATGGCACGATCTGCGGGTACAAAGCTGCCAATGTGTGCCATTAGGGTGATCAGTGCAACTTGACGCATATAGGTCGATTTACCGCCCATGTTTGGACCTGTAACAATCAACATCCGGCGTTGATTGTGCAGAGTGACAGGGTTGGCGATAAAAGGCGTTTGACTCACACGCTCAACCACAGGGTGACGACCCGCTTCAATTTTTACCCCGATTTCGCTGCTCAGTTCTGGGCAGGTATATCCTAAGGTTTCGGCACGTTCGGCAAAGTTACTGAGCACATCGAGTTCGGCTGCTGCTCTGGCAAAGGCTTGTAGCTCATGCAATTTGGGGAAGATTAAATCAAACAATTCGTCCCACAGTTGTTTTTCAAGAGCGAGCGCCTTACCTTGGCTCGACAGCACTTTTTCTTCATATTCCTTAAGCTCGGGCGTGATATAACGCTCCATATTCTTAAGGGTTTGACGGCGTTGGTAATTTAATGGCACTTGCTGTGATTGCAGACGGCTGACTTCAATATAGTAACCATGGACTCGGTTGTAGCCTACCTTCAGCGTGGCAATGCCAGTGCGTTCTTTTTCCCGCGCTTCGAGTTGTACTAGATAATCGCTGGCACCTTCACTTAAGCCACGCCATTCATCTAACTCGGCATTGTAGCCTTCACGGATCACGCCGCCATCACGGATAAGCATGGGCGGGTTATCGACAATGGCGCGCTCAAGCAGTTGTTGCTCTTCGGGAAACTCACCTAAGAGCTGGCCTAGCTTCACCGTATGGGGGGCACTTAACTGTGCTAATGATTGCTGCAATTGAGGCAATAGGTTTAATGCTTGGCGTAGTCGGGCAAAATCCCGTGGACGAGCGGTACGAAGCGCCAGTCTTGCCATGATACGTTCGATATCTCCTAGAGCTTTAAGCTGCTCATGCAATGACTCATGGGCCGCGGTCGCGAGCAACTCATTGACCGCCGTTTGGCGAGCAAAAATCTGTGCATGGTCCCTCAACGGCTGATGGATCCAGCGTTGTAACATACGGCTGCCCATGGCTGTGGCAGTATTGTCGAGCACAGCTGCTAGGGTGTTATCCCGACCACCACTCAAATTTTGTGTCAGCTCGAGGTTGCGGCGCGTTGCCGCATCCAAGACAATCGTATCGGTTTGATTAAAACGGGTAATAGCATTGATATGGGGCAGGGCGGTGCGCTGGGTGTCTTTTACGTACTGCATCAAGCAGCCTGCCGCTTGCAGCGATAGGCGAGCATCGGTTATGCCGAAACCGTGTAAATCCTTAGTGCCAAACTGGGCCAACAGCAGTTTGATACTGGTATCGTAATCAAATTCCCACTCAGGGCGGCGACGTTTGCCTTTAAAATGATGCAATAACTCCAGTGCACCAAAATCTTCGCTATAAAGAATTTCGACCGGATTCGTACGTTGCAACTCGGCTTCGAGGGACTCCTTCGTCTCTAATTCGGCAATCACGAAACGGCCAGAAGACACATCTAGAGTCGCATAGCCAAAGCCCACTTTGCCTTGATAAACCGCGGCCAACAGATTGTCTTGCCGCTCCTGCAATAGCGCTTCATCGGTTAAGGTTCCTGGGGTGACAATGCGTACGACTTTACGCTCAACCGGACCTTTTGAGGTGGCAGGATCGCCAATTTGTTCACAAATCGCAACCGATTGGCCAATTTGAACCAATTTTGCGAGATAGCCTTCAACTGCATGGTAAGGGATACCCGCCATCGGGATCGGGTCGCCACCACTTTTGCCTCGGGCCGTAAGGGAAATGCCCAATAATTCAGAGGCTCGTTTGGCGTCATCATAGAAGAGTTCATAGAAGTCACCCATACGATAAAACAGCAGCATGTCGTGATGCTCTGCTTTCATGGTCAAATATTGACGCATCATCGGGGTATGTTTTTCTAAATCATCGGTATCTATAGGATTCATTAAATCGTTATCGTCCGCTATGCCGGCCCTGAAATAGGGAATAAAGTCATACAGTAATGGGAGATAAAATCAGTTGATTTGCACTATTACTGTCTAAAATCAATTGGCGCCAATCTTAGCAACAATTTACAGAAAATTGATCCTCAAAGCGTGGATATTCACTGATATCTTGATAAATCTGCAGGATGGGTGGGTAAAAGCTTGTCTAAATGGGAAAATTTTCTGACTGAAAAATAATTCATTCACAGGTATTGATACTGTATGATTGTACAGTATACTAGTCAGCAGATTACGACAAAGAGCCTCGCTTTTTGATCACCCGCTTTATTAAATTGAATATCACTTTTGACAGTACTGATGCTGTCTAGATGAGGGAACAGGAATGAAGGTCGATCCAAACAAAGAGAAAGCACTTGCTGCGGTATTGAGCCAAATTGAGAAGCAATTTGGTAAAGGCTCCATCATGAAGCTGGGCGAAGACCGCTCTATGGATGTCGAGACCATTTCTACTGGCTCACTTTCCCTTGACGTCGCCTTAGGGGCTGGCGGTTTACCAATGGGCCGTATTGTTGAGATTTATGGTCCTGAATCATCAGGTAAGACAACCCTGACATTAGAAGTGATTGCCGCTGCTCAGCGCGAAGGTAAAACCTGTGCCTTTATCGATGCTGAGCACGCTCTCGATCCTATCTACGCGAAAAAGTTAGGCGTAGATATTGATAACTTATTGTGTTCACAACCCGATACCGGTGAACAAGCTCTTGAGATCTGTGATGCGTTAACCCGTTCTGGCGCGGTAGATGTGATCATCGTTGACTCGGTCGCGGCATTAACACCCAAGGCAGAAATTGAGGGCGAAATCGGTGACTCACATATGGGCTTAGCAGCGCGTATGATGAGCCAAGCGATGCGTAAGTTAGCGGGTAACCTCAAGCAATCGAATACACTGTTAATCTTCATCAACCAAATTCGTATGAAGATTGGTGTGATGTTTGGTAACCCAGAAACCACAACGGGTGGTAATGCTCTGAAATTCTATGCTTCTGTTCGTTTAGATATTCGCCGTACTGGTGCTATCAAAGAAGGCGACGAAGTGGTTGGTAACGAGACTCGTGTCAAAGTCGTTAAAAACAAAGTGGCTGCACCATTTAAGCAAGCTGAGTTTCAAATCCTTTACGGTCAAGGTATCAACCGTACTGGCGAGTTAGTCGATTTAGGGGTAGCCCATAAACTGATTGAGAAAGCTGGTGCTTGGTATAGCTACAAGGGCGATAAAATTGGTCAAGGCCGTGCCAATGCGGGTAAATATTTGACTGAAAACCCAGCCATTGCCGCTGAAATCGATAAGACATTGCGTGAGTTATTATTGAGTAACCCAAGTGCACTGGCATCATCAGCATCCGATGATGATAATATCGAGGGGAATATTGATTTAGAAACAGGCGAAGTATTCTGAGCCAGTCTGCCCGTCAAATTGCGGTCGCGCTGTTAGCGCGCCGCGATTATTCCCGCCAAGAAATCCGCACAAAACTGCTCGAAAAAGGCTTTGAGGTCGCTGATATCGATCCTGTGCTTGATGATTGTGAAGCGTCAGGATTTATCAATGATAAGCGCTATGCCGAGCTTCTCGTTCGAAGCCACATTGCCCGTGGTCATGGACCAATACGCATTCGTCAAGCTATTGCTCAAAAGGGGCTGACTAAAGATTGTATCGAAGCTGCCTTATCTGCAAATGAGCATGATTGGTTTGAGTTGGCAAAAGCGAAAGCCATCAAAAAGTATACGGTCCCTAAAGTGTTTGAAGTAAAAGGCTCACTATCCCGCGAGCAAATTGCAAAAGAAAAAGCCAAACGAGTACGGTTTTTACTGAGCCAAGGCTTTAATTACGAACAAGTCACCTATGCCTTAGATTATGATCCTTTGGAAGATAATGATGACTAGGGCGTGTAGACGTTTCGAGATTACATTTTGTTCGTTCTGGCAAGTTCGTGCTCGCGAAACGAGGAATGATGTGTAGTTTACTCAAATGACGAGCGGCTCTTATGACAGAAAGTAAGAGCAAGGGCTTGCCAGACGAACCCTTAGGGTAGCATTTGGCTGGCTTTTCTGCCGCGTTATCGTCCGTTTATGTAGAATAACTACACTGCACGGACTTTGCCTTGCATAAAAGCCAGTCAAACTGCTGCAAAAATAACCCTGAAACGTCAACACGACCTAATGTAATCATATAAACTTGCCCTGGTAAGTTTGTGCTTATCATTCTTAACTCAGTTCATCTCCCTCACAGAATTAGTCCTTTTTCACCACTTTCACCTTGGGTTGTTGTGATAAGCCCTGTATTAGATGAAAACTCATCGAAAATATTAGACTCCGAAGCGCGATATCGCTATTCAAGGCTGGTCGTCTTTCTTCAGTCTGCTTATAATGCTGGGCAAATAGAAATACGGCTACCTTATGGTGTAGCTGGTCATGCTTACCCAATTCAGGACGATTTCATGTATCAAACGACAGCAGCGCTTAGAAGTGCTTTCCTCGAATTTTTCCGCAGCAATGGTCACCAAGTTGTGGACAGTAGTTCTCTTGTACCAGGCAATGATCCCACGCTTTTATTTACCAACGCCGGTATGAACCAGTTCAAGGACGTGTTTCTTGGCATGGACAAACGTAGCTATACACGTGCGACCACTGCCCAACGCTGCGTCCGTGCGGGTGGTAAACACAACGATTTAGATAACGTTGGTTACACCGCGCGTCACCATACTTTCTTCGAAATGCTGGGTAATTTCAGCTTTGGTGATTACTTCAAAGAAGATGCGATTCGTTTTGGTTGGACCTTCCTGACTGAAGTATTGAAGCTACCAAAGGATCGTCTGTGTGTAACTGTTTATCAAACAGATGATGAAGCCTTTGAAATTTGGAATAAAAAGATTGGCGTTGCTGCTGAGAATATCATCCGTATCGGTGATAACAAGGGCGCGCCATATGCTTCAGATAACTTCTGGCAAATGGGCGATACTGGTCCTTGTGGCCCTTGTACCGAAATTTTCTATGATCACGGCGACCACATTTGGGGTGGACGTCCTGGTAGCCCAGAGGAAGATGGCGATCGTTTCATCGAAATTTGGAACATCGTATTCATGCAATACAATCGTCAAGCCTCTGGTGAGATGTTGCCGCTGCCAAAACCTTCAGTCGATACTGGTATGGGGATTGAGCGTATCGCTGCGATTATGCAGGGGGTTCATTCAAACTACGAAATCGATATTTTCCGCGCCTTGATCGCCAAAGCAGCCGAAATCATCGGCGTGACAGACTTATCTAACAAGTCACTGCGCGTGATTGCCGACCATATTCGTTCATGCGCCTTCTTAGTTGCAGATGGTGTGATGCCATCGAACGAAGGTCGTGGTTATGTACTGCGCCGTATTATTCGCCGTGCCGTGCGTCATGGTAACAAGTTAGGGGCAACTGAAGCCTTCTTCTACAAGTTAGTTCCGACGCTAATCGAAGTGATGGGCGATGCCGCTAAAGGTTTAGCCGATACTCAAGTGATTGTTGAAAAAGCCCTTAAAGCTGAAGAAGAACAGTTTGCCCGTACGCTTGAGCGTGGTTTAGGCATTCTGGATAGCGCGTTAAACGAATTGCAGGGCGACACCTTAGACGGTGAAACAGTCTTCAAACTGTACGATACCTATGGCTTCCCAGTGGATTTAACCGCTGACGTATGCCGTGAGCGCAACATTATCGTCGACGAAGCGGGCTTTGAAGCGGCTATGGCTGAACAACGTAGCCGTGCTCAAGCCGCGGGTAACTTCGGCGCCGATTACAACGCAGCACTTAAGATCGATGCTGAAACCGCATTCTGTGGTTACTCAGAACTTACTGGCAATGCTAAAGTCACCGCGCTTTACCTGAACGGCGAGTCAGTTCCTGCAATCAATGCGGGTGATGATGCCGTAGTGGTGCTCGATGTAACGCCTTTTTATGCTGAATCGGGCGGCCAAGTCGGTGACAAGGGCGTATTAGTGGCTCAAGGTATTGAGTTTGCTGTTAGCGATACGCAAAAGTTTGGCCAAGCTTCAGGCCACAAAGGGACCTTAATGGCTGGTAGCTTAAGCGTTGGTCAAATACTTGAAGCGAAAGTGGATAAAAAGCTACGTCACCGCACTCAGTTAAACCACTCTGTGACTCACTTATTACATGCTGCGCTGCGTCAAGTGTTGGGTACTCACGTTACTCAAAAAGGTTCGTTAGTTGACCCAGAGCGTTTACGTTTCGACTTCTCTCATTTCGAAGCAGTCAAACCTGCTGAGCTGAAACAGGTTGAAGAGTTAGTTAACACCCAAATTCGCCGCAACCATGAGCTGAAAGTCGCTGAAATGGCGATTGATGAAGCCAAAGAAAAAGGCGCTATGGCACTCTTCGGTGAGAAGTACGATGCTCAGGTGCGTGTTGTCACCATGGGCGATTTCTCTATCGAACTGTGTGGCGGTACCCATGTTGGCCGCACCGGTGACATTGGTCTGTTCAAAATTACCTCTGAAGGCGGTATTGCTGCGGGCGTTCGCCGTATCGAAGCGGTAACCGGCGCGGCAGCGATGGCCTATGTGGCACAGCAACAGGCACAACTTGAAGAAGCGGCAGCACTACTGAAAGGCGATACTCAATCCGTTGTGACCAAGCTTAAAGCCCAGCTGGATAAAATGAAGCAGCTTGAAAAAGACATGCAGCAACTGAAAGATAAGTTAGCTGCGGCAGCCAGTGCGGATTTAGCGGGTGATGCGGTTGTGGTTAATGGCGTTAACGTGCTGATTAAGAAGCTGGAAGGCGTTGAGGCGGGTGCACTGCGCGGCCTGCAAGATGAGTTAAAGCAAAAGCTGAAATCTGCCGTTATCCTGCTCGGTGTTGCTCAGGAAGGCAAAGTAAACCTTATCGCGGGTGTGAGCAATGACTTAGTTAGTAAAGTCAAAGCTGGTGAACTGGTTGCTATGGTTGCTGCACAAGTGGGCGGTAAAGGTGGTGGTCGTCCAGATATGGCTCAAGCGGGTGGTAGCCAACCAGAAAATCTGGATGCGGCTCTATCTCAAGTATTACCTTGGATTACTGAGCGTTTAGCTTAAGAGGTTGCTGTGCTCGAAAAACGAAAGCTTAGTGGTAGCAAGCTTTTTGTGAAGAAGTTTGGCGGCACTTCGGTGGGTTCGATTGAACGCATCGAAGTAGTTGCTGAGCAGATTGCAAAGTCCGCTCACAGTGGTGAGCTGCAAGTATTGGTCCTTTCTGCTATGGCAGGTGAGACAAATAGGCTATTTGCGCTTGCGGCGCAAATCGATCCCCGCGCAAGTGCGCGGGAACTCGATATGCTTGTCTCTACGGGTGAGCAAATCAGTATTGCGTTAATGGCGATGGCGTTGCAACGCCGTGGTATCAAAGCAAGATCCCTGACTGGCGATCAAGTGCAAATCCATACAAATAGCCAATTTGGTCGGGCGAGTATTGAAAGTGTTGATACGGAGTACTTAACCTCCTTGCTGGAACAAGGCATCGTGCCTATTGTGGCTGGATTTCAAGGGATCGATCCTAATGGCGATGTCACCACTTTAGGTCGTGGTGGTTCGGATACGACGGCTGTGGCGCTAGCGGCGGCGCTAAGAGCCGATGAGTGTCAAATATTTACCGATGTACCAGGCGTTTTTACGACAGACCCTAATATCGACAGCAGTGCTAGACGTCTCGATGTGATTGGCTTTGATGTCATGCTCGAAATGGCTAAGCTCGGTGCTAAGGTGCTTCATCCTGACTCGGTCGAATATGCGCAACGGTTTAAAGTACCGCTGCGGGTGTTGTCGAGTTTTGAAGCTGGTCAGGGCACATTAATTCAATTTGGTGATGAGTCTGAGCTTGCGATGCCCGCATCCGTACAAGGAATTGCGATCAATAAGGCCTTAGCAACCTTGACCATTGAAGGGTTATTTACCAGCAGTGAGCGTTATCAAGCCTTATTAGCCTGTTTGGCTCGACTTGAGATAGACGTTGAGTTTATTACTCCTTTGAAATTGAATGAAACGTCACCAGCGGAGTCTGTCAGCTTTATGTTGGCCGAGACGAAAGTGGATGTTTTATTGCATGAGCTTGAAGTTTTAAGTGAAAGTCTTGATCTAGGCCAATTGAATGTTGAGCGTCAACGTGCAAAAGTGTCCTTAGTTGGCAAAGGTTTACAGGCAAAAGTTGGATTATTGACTAAGATGTTAGATGTATTGGGTAACGAAACAATCCATGCTAAGTTACTTTCGACATCGGAGAGTAAATTGTCAACTGTGATCGATGAAAGGGACTTACACAAGGCAGTTCGAGCGTTGCATCACGCATTCGAGCTAAATAAGGTGTAATTAAATAACTGTTTGAGTATTGAATACTATTAATTTGTACTCAGCTGACCCTATAATAAGCCCATCTACCGGATGAGTGCCGTGTGTAAGCTGAATTAAGACATAAAGGAGCTATCGAATGCTGATTTTGACTCGTCGTGTTGGCGAAACACTGATGATTGGTGATGAAGTCACAGTTACAGTGCTAGGGGTAAAAGGCAATCAAGTGCGTATCGGTGTGAATGCACCGAAAGAGGTTTCTGTTCACCGTGAAGAAATCTATCAACGCATTCAATCTGAAAAATCAGGTACGCCTTCAGAAGGCGGTAACTTTTAATACGAAGCTTATGCGAGTATTAGTCAGATAAAAAAGTCAGTTTTTAAACTGACTTTTTTATTTTTGAAACCGAAAGATTGGCGTAAATCAACACATTGGCTTGATATAACCGCAATGTGATTAAAAACAGTTCAAATGGAATCGGTTTCAGAAAAAGGGTTTGACTTATTTTCGTCAAACAGTAATATGTGCGCCAAGAAAACGGAGAGGTGGCCGAGTGGCCGAAGGCGCTCCCCTGCTAAGGGAGTATGGGCTTTATCTCCCATCGAGGGTTCGAATCCCTCCTTCTCCGCCATTTCTTACAAATAAAAAACTGCGCGTGTAGCTCAGCTGGATAGAGTACCTGGCTACGAACCAGGCGGTCGGAGGTTCGAATCCTTCCACGCGCACCATTTTTTATTGAAGCAAGATAGATACAAGTCGCGCATGTAGCTCAGCTGGATAGAGTACCTGGCTACGAACCAGGCGGTCGGAGGTTCGACTCCTTCCATGCGCACCATTTCTGCATCAGTTATGTTTAACTCATCAGGTTTGAATTTCAGAAGAAATTTTGTAATTAGTGCTTCAAGTAAGTGTTTTAAGCGCGTGTAGCTCAGCTGGATAGAGTACCTGGCTACGAACCAGGCGGTCGGAGGTTCGAATCCTTCCACGCGCACCATATTCAATCTTAATGCGAATGTGTTGAGATAACTGTTAAAACTGCGCATGTAGCTCAGCTGGATAGAGTACCTGGCTACGAACCAGGCGGTCGGAGGTTCGACTCCTTCCATGCGCACCAATTAGCTGACAGAGCAATTGCTTTGTTAGCAAAACGCAAAAATGCGCGTGTAGCTCAGCTGGATAGAGTACCTGGCTACGAACCAGGCGGTCGGAGGTTCGAATCCTTCCACGCGCACCATTTTAGTAAGCAATAGCTTACAAATGCAGACTTTGCGGAGAGGTGGCCGAGTGGCCGAAGGCGCTCCCCTGCTAAGGGAGTATGGGCTTTATCTCCCATCGAGGGTTCGAATCCCTCCTTCTCCGCCATTCTATTCCTAGTGAATAGATTTAATTTGCGAGACTTAAGTGCTTCTTCTAGACTAAAGTCTGTCGGTAAGGTAGCAACTTACCCAGTATTTAAGCGCGTGTAGCTCAGCTGGATAGAGTACCTGGCTACGAACCAGGCGGTCGGAGGTTCGAATCCTTCCACGCGCACCATCTACTTAGTTAGATTTAGATAAGCCTTGCAAGCAATTGCAGGGCTTTTTTTATGGGATTTTTCTGGATTATATTGCTTCAATCCTTATCTCTTGTTGAGCTTTACGCATTGATAGCCCGTCTTTTACGCCACGTTATGCTTGTTGAAATGCCAACGCCTTAAGCGATGATGTTTATCGCTCTGGCTTGCTATTTTACGTGTGATAAAGAGATAGCAATGGGCTAGCAATATCTGCCGTAAAAGAGAGAAGGGGAGATAAGCATGGAACAAGGGATCGATGAGCTTCTTTGGGTCTTAGGGGGGCGAGTTCTGAGAGAGGTTTGAAGAGTGTTAACGCGATTTAGGATGGAACAGGGGAAATAAAAAGGGCTGTAAAATACATAATGCCACTCGCTTAAGAGCGAGTGGCATTTTTACTTGGATATTTCACCGTTTTCTTTAGCACCACACGCGGGTAGCTGGGCCGCTTCCTCTTCGGGGGGAAAATCAACCTTTTGCCATTTTCCCTCTGTCGTTTTAAGTGCTGTGGGATCGCTCCAGGACTCCCTCTGTCGCTCCAACCAAACTCATCCTGGATTAAAAACAGGGCATTAATGAAACTTATTCTCTGTGGCTCAACTTTATGCTGCACTGCCATGGCAGCCATCTCTAGCCGCACAATATTGTAGGTCGTCAAGATACCCCATAATTCTTGATACACCCCATCCTTCTTCTTACTGCGCAGGACGGGTTTGTTTTCCAATTGATATTGCTTCAGCTCACCATAACCCCTCTCTATCTCCCATCGCTGCCAATACACCTTGAGCAAATCGTTCACTGGATAAGTGTCGGGACATAGGCAGGACGTGATAAACCCTTTGATATCACCTTTGGGTGATGGAATAAGGATAAGGCGGGCTTGCCAGCTCTCCCCCAGATAAGGCGCTTGTTGTTTAGCTTGGGGTGATATCGGCATCTCAACCAGATGGTCATACTCTGAGAATGACTCGATAATTCTATAGCGGGTCTTAGACTTTATCGGAGTTAACCAATAGGTGTTAGTCCCGCTTCCTTGCCAGCTGATGAGCAATTCGGCAGACATAAACCCACGGTCAAACAACGTGAGCGAATGCTCGGGAGCTGAGCCAACCAATTGCTGTGCGTAGTGAATTTCACTGTGGGTAACAGGCCCGAAAGCCGCATCAGAAAGTAAGTGGCTACGAGTAGACATTAAGGTGACAGCCAGCACAGAGGGAAAAGAAGCCGTGCTTTGTGCAAAGCCAAAGTGATGGTTTTCTTCAGTGTTATGCGTCTTAAAATACGTCCCATCAACACTGAGCAATTTCAATCCCGCTATCTCATCAAATTCACACTGTGTTTCCCACTGTGCAGCGGTTGTTTTGAACAGATAACGCATGGGCTCTGAACCCAACTTTTCTTTGGCTTTGATGATGCTACTAGTCGCCAGTGGCGGGAGCTCCCCCTTGGCGTCGGGAAACGCCAGTGAGAGCGTATCACAGACTTGCTGAATCGAGCGGTTACGCATCAAACCAATACCTAGAACCAACCAAACAGCTTGCTCTGCAGGGAAACGACGGGTTCGAAGTGATGCCCTGCCAGTTTGTTGCACAGCCTCAGCCACCCAATCCATGGGAACATGTTTGGCGAATACATCAATATCCTGCGATTGGCAAAATTCAGCAGTAACAAGTAGCTCTTTAGAAAATTCAGACATAAAAAAATCAGCCGCAACTTAAGTTGCGGCTGATTATGAAGCCCTTGAAAGATCATTCAACTACTTAAAACGATCGGCATTATGTAAAATACAGCCCTTTTTAGCGTAGATGCCGTGATTAGGCTTCTAACTTAGCAAACTCGGCTTTTTGCTCTTTTAGTTTGTCCATATCGCGGCTCAGATCGGCCATCTTGGCGCGCTCTTTATCGATAACTGCTGGCGGTGCTTTCGCCACGAAGCCTTCATTGGATAATTTACCTTCGATACGGGCAATCTCTTGAGTCAGCTTTTCAAGCTGTTTGTCGATACGAGCCATTTCGGCTGCTACATCCACCAGACCTGCCATCGGAATTAATAATTCCATTTCGCCAATCAGACCTGTGGTCGACATTGGCGCCGTTTCACCTTCACCAAGAATTGTCATACTTTCTAAGCGTGCAAGCGTTGTGAAGAAGGCTTGGTTAGCTTCAACACGGGCTTTGTCTTGGGCACTCACGCCACGCAGTAGGGCATTTAATGGCTTAGAAGGCGCTATATTGAGCTCTGCACGGATATTACGAACCGCAACAATGACTTGCTTAACCCATTCGAGATCGGCCATCGCGGTCGCATCTACTTTGGCAGCATCATAGCTTGGGAATGGTGCCAGCATGATGGTGTCGCCTTGGGCGCCTGTCAGTGGTTTAACGCGTTGCCAGATGGTTTCAGTGATGTATGGCATCATCGGGTGCATCAGACGTTGCATCGCTTCTAACACATTGACCAGTGTATGGCGGGTGCCACGCATTTGCGCTTCATTGCCGTTTTGCAGCACTGGCTTAGTTAACTCTAAGTACCAATCGCAGAACTGGTTCCAAGTGAACTCATACAGTGTGTTAGCAGCGAGGTCGAAGCGATAGTTTGCCATGTGGTCGTCATAGGTTTTTACGGTTTGGTTGAATAAACCGATGATCCAGCGATCCGCCAGCGACAATTCCATCTCGCCGCCTTGGTAGTCCGGAGAGTTCGGGCCGCAATCTTGGCCTTCGGTATTCATCAATACGTAACGTGACGCGTTCCAAAGCTTGTTACAGAAGCTGCGGTAACCGTCCAAACGCTTCATGTCCCAGTTGATATCACGGCCAGTTGAGGCCATTGCCGCTAGGGTAAAGCGCAGGGCATCAGTACCGTGGGCTTCGATACCATTTTCAAATTCTTTACGGGTGATCTTTTCGATCTTGGCGGCTAGTTGAGGTTGCATCATGTTGCCGGTGCGTTTTTCAACGAGGGCTTCTAGATCGATACCGTCGATCATATCCAATGGGTCAAGTACGTTGCCCTTAGATTTTGACATCTTGTTACCCGCTTCATCGCGGATAAGGCCGGTCACATAAACGGTTTTAAATGGCACCTGTGGCTTACCGTCTTCATCTTTGATGAAGTGCATGGTCATCATGATCATACGGGCAACCCAGAAGAAGATGATGTCAAAACCCGTTACCAACACATCGGTAGGGTGGAAGGTTTTTAAATCTTCAACATTGTCAGGCCAGCCTAAGGTCGAGAATGTCCACAGGGCAGAGCTGAACCAAGTATCCAGTACGTCTTCATCTTGGCGCAGGGCGATAGCATCATCGATATTGTGCTTAGCACGCACTTCAGCTTCGGTGCGGCCCACATAAACTTTACCGTTCGCATCGTACCAAGCGGGGATGCGGTGACCCCACCATAATTGGCGAGAGATACACCAATCTTGAATGTCGCGCATCCAAGAGAAGTACATGTTTTCGTACTGCTGCGGCACAAACTTAATATCGCCATTTTCAACGGCTTCGATGGCAGTTTTCGCCATAGGCGCAACGGCAACGTACCATTGGTCGGTCAGCATCGGCTCAATAACTACGCCTGAGCGGTCACCGTAGGGCACTTTTAGGCTGTGTGGCGCGATTTTTTCGAGCAGACCTAAGGTTTCAAACTCTGCCACGATTGCATCACGGGCTTTGAAACGATCTAAACCTGCGAAACGCTCAGGTAGGCTGCCATCTAAGGTGGTGTTGATGGTGCCATCGGTATTGACGACTTCGGCTGATGCGCGAATGGCCGCATCTAAGGTCAACACGTTGAACATGGGCAGCTTATGGCGCTTACCAACTTCATAGTCATTAAAGTCGTGGGCAGGGGTGATTTTCACGCAACCTGTACCAAAAGCCATGTCCACATAGTCATCGGCAACGATTGGGATGCGACGATTAACGATAGGCAGCAGAATAAATTTGCCGATCAGTGCTTGATAACGCTCATCGTCTGGATGAACTGCAACCGCGCTATCGCCTAACATAGTTTCTGGACGCGTGGTGGCGACTTCGAGGTAATCTTTACCGTCAGCAGTCAGTTCGCCATCGGCTAATGGATAACGCAGATGCCACATGTGGCCTTGCTTTTCTTTGTTTTCCACTTCGAGATCAGAAATCGCGGTATGCAGCTTGGGATCCCAGTTTACTAAGCGTTTACCACGGTAAATCAAATCATCTTCATAGAGACGGACAAACACTTCTTGAACGGCTTTAGACAAGCCTTCGTCCATGGTAAAACGCTCACGGTCCCAATCCACAGAGGCGCCCATACGACGTAGCTGCTTAGTGATGGTGCCGCCCGATTGCGCTTTCCATTCCCAGACTTTTTCCATAAAAGCATCGCGGCCAAGATCATGGCGGCTCTTGTCTTCTTCGGCTTCAAGCTTACGCTCAACCAGCATTTGAGTCGCAATACCCGCATGGTCAGTACCGACTTGCCACAGGGTGTTTTTACCCTTCATACGTTGGTAGCGGATCAGGGTATCCATGATGGTATCTTGGAAAGCGTGACCCATGTGCAGACTGCCCGTCACATTGGGCGGTGGGATCATGATGCAATAGTTGCCCTGTGAGGCATCGCCGTGGGGCTTAAAGTAACCTTGCTCTTCCCAGTTTTGGTAAAGAGTCTGCTCAATGGACTGAGGATCGTATGTTTTTTCCATGGGAACGTATCTGTCTCAAGCTAAATTAAGTGGATGTGTTGCTAAATTTTGGGTTGTTAATTCAATCCCTAAGCCACGATATTGGCGGTAGCGTTCACGTGCTATCGCCTTATGTTGGTCGTCATTAGCTACAAAATCGAAGATTTGACCAAAGTTTACCGCAAATGGCGGTACTTGGTCTGCAAGATTAATCAGAAGTTGACGACTTTTGTTAGGTCCAAGTCGATCAAAACCGATTTCAACGGGGGAACCCGTGGTTGGGCCTTCACCTTTGAGGTTATGGGGGACAAATGCACTGGGTTCAAACTGCCATAGTAACTCGTCGATTTCGAAGGCGATGTTCTTGTCCTGACAGTGAATATAGACCTGCTGCTGGTTTATAAATCCCTGTTGGGCCAAGCGGCAAGCCAATTGATACATGTCACTAAAGGCCGTGTTCACGCCCATCGGCGGCAGTAGATAAAACAGCGCTTGAGTCATGATTTCAATGCCTTGCTTTGAGTTATGGACGAACGGGTAAGTCTACACTAAAACTCGAGCTGGGTTAACGCTTCGCTCTGGGGTTTTTAGCGGTAGATTAAGCTACGGGGGACAGGTGTTTCACTTAAACAGTTACTGTGCGAAATGTTCACTAATTTGAGAACAAGCTTAATACTAAGTGCTTATATAAATGGTTGAACGACTATGGAGTATAAAAGCAAAGCGCACCCGAAGGTGCGCTGGTTGAAAGACTGGTCAAACAAACTATTCCTCCTAGGTTATTGAGCATTGTTATTAAAGGATTCATTGACGCTTTGGTAGTGTTCATAATTCTGTGTCATTTCAGTAAAATATTCAAAAACAGGAATGACACATGACCCAACCTTTTAACTTCGAACAAGCCCTTAAAGATCTGCAATCAGGTAAAAGCCTCACAGGTAAA
>NZ_LGYY01000189.1:0-389 GCF_001308045.1 Shewanella sp. Sh95 | reverse complement strand
TTCCAGCAGCTCGGCACGTTCGGGCTCGGCACCGTGACCTGCCTCGTGTCGTTCGACCCCGCGCACGACTGGAACCACCGGTTCTTCCCCGTGCCCGCCGAGGTCATCGCGCAGCAGATGGAGGCCGCGACGGCCGCCTACGACGCGTGCGTCGTCATGCTCGGCATGCTCGGCACGCCCGCGACCATCGACGTCGTCGCCGAGGGCCTGCGCCGGCAGCAGTGGCGCCACGTCGTGCTCGACCCGGTGCTCATCTGCAAGGGGCAGGAGCCCGGTGCGGCGCTCGACACCGACAACGCGCTGCGCGAGCAGGTCGTGCCGCTCGCGACGGTCGTGACGCCCAACCTGTTCGAGACGCACGCGCTGTCCGGCATGGCGTCGATCGAGAC
>NZ_LGYY01000176.1:0-390 GCF_001308045.1 Shewanella sp. Sh95 | reverse complement strand
GCTTCGCGCATCTTGTTGTCCAAGTGTAGTTTTTGGCGAAACCATTTGATCATGCAACAAGATGCGCTTCCACCCTAATTTGATGATTTATTTGTAAATCATCAGGGGATTCTTCAGGGCTTTGTGCGCTTCTGTAGCTAAAGTGCGACAAAGTTCAGGATGATTAAAACCACGCCCAGCTTTAAGCATATCTTTGATCATTAATTCTGCGGAGTCTTTAATTCCTAATTTTTTTTGCATCGGCGTTAATGGCATACACATCAAGCCCTGAAGGATCCCCTCATAAATCAGCCATAGCATAGCCATATTTGAGCAACTGATTGGCGAATAATACCCAGGCCGCCAGCAATTCTTTCTCCGTGATTTGATAATCAGGCCGCCTGAGTACCT
>NZ_LGYY01000114.1:0-391 GCF_001308045.1 Shewanella sp. Sh95 | reverse complement strand
CTCGCACGAGTTCAGCTACGCACGGCACCTCAAGGGTCAGGTGCAGTCGAGCCAGCTCGCGTCGCTGCGCGACCTGCGCACGCAGCCCTGGCTGCTGCCGTCGGACCGCGCGGGCGTGTTCGTCGACAACCACGACACCGAGCGCAACGGCGAGACCCTCAGCTACAAGAACGGCACCGACTACCGTCTCGCCAACGGGTTCATGCTCGCGTACCCGTACGGCTGGCCCTCCGTCCACTCGGGGTACGCCTTCAGCGACCACGACGCCGGCGCACCGCAGTCCGGCAGCGGCGAGGTGCTCGACGCCGCGTGCGGGCAGGGCACGTTCACGTGCGCGCACCGCTGGAACGAGACCGCGCACATGGTCGGGTTCCGCAACGCCGTCGCCGGC
>NZ_LGYY01000051.1:0-394 GCF_001308045.1 Shewanella sp. Sh95 | reverse complement strand
GTTCCAAAGAATATATCAGCGTCTGCGTCTGCACTATCTTCTACTATAAGCATGGCTTCACTTATATCACTCATAGGGCAGCTTGGGTGGAATCTAAAATGCACTAAAACTCCCATTGCGCCTTTGATATTCATATCATCAAGAAGCGGAGTTTCGATCGCATTTTTAAGAGCCTCTTGTGCTGCTTCTTCACCATCAGCCTCTCCAACTCCCATAAGAGATAATCCTCTATGACTCATAGCAGTTCTAACATCGGCAAAGTCAAGGTTGATATCGCTTTTTCCAGAACTCAATACTATGGAACTCATACCGCTAACAGCGCGAGCTAATATATTGTCAACCTCTTTAAAGCTATCTTTTATACCAGCTTTTTTGTCTATTATTCCCATAAGTT
>NZ_LGYY01000147.1:0-397 GCF_001308045.1 Shewanella sp. Sh95 | reverse complement strand
CCCAGTATTCATCCAGAATTTTTGTCGCTTCTGATTTCAGTAACTCGATATAGCGAACCGAGTTTTCGATAACGATTTCCTGATGTGCCGTAATTATCGGGTTCATATCAACTCCTCCATTCTCACAGACTACAGGAATCCCAAAAGATTTTTCTGAACTAACACGGGTGTTTGCATTTTTTTTTAAAATTTTTTTTGTGCACATGTCGTCGGCAAAAAAGTAACTTTCTTGTGAGCATGACCAGCAACCTCTGCCTGAGGCCCAACAAAGTGTGCGTTCCACCTCCCGTAAAACCACTCCTTGCAACCGTGGAGATGGAAAAGTAACTTTTTTGCGAACCAGTAATAGTTACCCTTATACATAAGTAACTTTTTGCATAATAGTTACAAATGATGG
>NZ_LGYY01000157.1:0-399 GCF_001308045.1 Shewanella sp. Sh95 | reverse complement strand
CCATACGTCAGTAGCCCTCTCGGTCCTGCTGCTTACTGTAGGCTGTGCTGTAAAGCACCTAACTTCCCCCAGTGTTGAACGAAAAGTATTCCGACCAGTCCAGCATACTTCGTCTTCTCATAATTACCCAACCCCTAGAGGACAATCAAAATTCCGATCCATCCTTAAATTAAGGGAAGGCCATACCACCGCCACAAGGCGCATCAATTAATACCGCATCAACACTTTCATACAGATACTCACCAAATACCCGGCCATCGACGTGGGTTAGGGCGCAGGAACTCGTGCACAAGCCCAGCACATTAGCTTGGAGTAGTTTGACGCGACTGTACGCATTCTCAGTAGACACAGATAACGCTGTGTGTATCATCAAGGAGCACTTCTACTGGGGTTAAGACG
>NZ_LGYY01000027.1:0-400 GCF_001308045.1 Shewanella sp. Sh95 | reverse complement strand
AGGTGAAATCGCTTTAGGTATTAAAATACAAGGCTTGGTGTCTCGTGCAGCTCAACTATTACATGTAGGCGAGTGTGTTGAGATTTCACAGCCACAAGGTGATTTTATTTTACATCAAGGTCAGCAGCCTGCGATTTTAATTGCCTCAGGAAGTGGTATTACTGCAATTTATTCACTCTTGCAGCAAGCTTTAAAACAGCAGCTTGAACAAATCCATGTCATTTATTTTAATCGTGCAGAAATTTTTCATGCCGAATTAAAAGCTTTGGCAGAACAGCATCCACAGCTTCAATATCATTTTTTTAATACCAGCGAGCAAAAACAACATTTAACGGAAAGCTTACTACAAAAGCTGGTTCCAGATTTTGCGCAGACTGCGACCTATATATGTGGGCACCAC
>NZ_LGYY01000232.1:0-57909 GCF_001308045.1 Shewanella sp. Sh95 | reverse complement strand
CGAGTACCAGTTGGGAGAGGCGCCACCTCAAGTCACAGGACTCACAGTGGACCAGCAGATCATTCTCGACGTGTTAGGCGAACGGTATCGGCAAATTTATTCCTAAATCAGGTGCGGAAAGTCGGTTGCAGGTGTAAACGCACCAGTTTACTCGCGGCTAATTCTTCTTGGATAAGGAAGGATGGGATCCAACAAAAACCAATTCCCTGGTTTAAAATAACTTTCGCCTCATGGAAGTTAGATACTGTCCAGCGCTGCTCGGCTTTGAGCCAGCCGATATCAATGTTAGATTGCACGCCCGTGTCTTTGATCACTAATTGCAGATGCTGTGCCAACAGTTTGTCGTCATCTAAAGTGCCAATGTCGGCTAAGGGATGGCTCGGGTGGCAAACCAGATGCAGCTCTTGTTCACATAGAGGCTCGGATAAATAGCCTTTGGGTGGGATGCCTGCACAAATGGCGATATCGACTTTATTCTGCAAGATCAGCTCCTGCGTCCCAGTGATCACTGAATCAAGCATAATAATGCGAGTACCACGGCTATGGGGCAGAAAGTCACTTAGCGCACATACAAGGCTTTCCATCGGATAGACAATTTCACGGGCAATGGTCAGCGTTGGCTCCCAACCTTGCTCTAGGTTGCTAGCAAGTTGTTCTAATTCATTCACAGATTGAGTGACATGGCGTGAACGTCGCAGTAACACTTCGCCCTGTGGCGTCAGATAGGCTTTACGCCCACGGACTTCGAGTAGCTCAATTCCCAATTGATGTTGCAACTTGGCGACAGCATGGTTGAGAGACGATTGGCTCTTGTTGAGTTTTTCTGCCGCCTGCGCGTAGCCGCCATAATCGACGACGGCCTGTAAAATACGCCATTGCTCAAGGGTGGATTTAGCGCGAGTCATGGAGATCCTAATGTCTAACGACAATTTTCTAAAAAAACGATAGGTTTAGCCCTATAGTGGCGAGTCATGATCGTTTTTTCAATAGTATCGGTGATTTAATTGGAAGACGATAATCGCGGCGATGTGCAGCGGTATGATTATTACTGACGGTAAGATTACGCGTGGATATTGTTTGCTGGTGTGTGCAAATCACCGTTCCCATTGTGTTAAACCGCTAAAAAGCACAATGGCTAGCGTTAGCGTGCGATCCTAAAACAACGATAATCCTCTGGATAAGCGATGCCGCATCAACGGGATCGCCAATAGTAGCGTGTAGTTGCTCACTTAAGGTGAGTGCAGCCTCATTGACTACCAACAGATTAAAAAGCCCAAGTTTATCTTGGCAGTCTTGTGTGGATAAATAGACAAATTTAGCTAATTGCGTTTGCCACAGGGATTGATAATAGCGTGGGCCTTCATTAGCGATTGCATTGAAACTATATGCATAGTCAATTGGTTGTTCCCAATTTGCGCCAAAACTCTTACTAAACTCTGCTTGTAGATCGGGATAGCTTTGCTGTTTTAAAGACTGATAAAAATTAAGCGCCACTTTAGCGCGAAAAACATTAAGTTGTTTGGTATAGGCCTTGGCGAGTATCTCCCTTGGCGCTATATGTTGAATATCATATTTTGGAAAGAGTGTTTCGTGTAATACATTGGCTAGCCAAAGGCTTGGTAACTGATTTGAATCGAGACTCGGGCCTAAGGTATTGTTTAGATAAAAATGGCTTCCCCGTGCAAGTGCTACAACAGCTTGGGCTAACGCATTGCAAAAACGTTCAATATCTTTGTCACTGTTGAGTGTGGGATTAAGCTCGAGTGCCTGTTGACCAAACTGTTGGCCAATTACACTTTGTCTGAGGGTATGTTGACTGGCACTGGCATGCCGACTATTTACGTCAAGATACACTTCACCAAGCAAACGATGTTGGTGGTAAACCCGGATGATTTGTTGCTGCCGTTGAGCCGCGGTTGATGCAATATGCCCATCTATCACTTCAAAACTCAATCCATACTCACCGAGAATAGCAAAAGCATTATCGAGCACTTCGCCAGTGTGTAAGGAAATCTGTTTGGCACTACTTAGCTGCGATAATTTACGGCCGACATCCCAAGGTGCGACTCCAATTGATTCAGTTTGGCTGTCGAGAAACTGTTTTACTAACGCAGGAGAATTGAGTTGCTGTTCAGCTAAGCTGTAACTGGCAAAATCGATAAAGTTTGCGTCATTTGCCATTTGTTGACGCAATTCTGCAATACGATGCAATGCGAGTTGGTTATGCTCGCGGGCACGACCTTGATAGGCCTGCCACAGAATTTGCCGACAGTGGCGATCGGGTTGTTTTAAGAGATAACCGACAATCGTGCCGGAAAATGTTGTATTTGATGTTTCTGTGGCGTTGTCGGTTGCATCAACGGCGACATTTTCTGTGTTGGCAGTAGTAACCTCAGTTGGCAGTTGGCATTGGGTTGCTTGAACCGCTAAATGAAATTGTTGACTGCCTAATCCTTGTCGAATAGTAGCTTGTGCTGTGTGCAGTTTGGCCTTATCAAGGGGAGATTGATGTTGACGTAGTAATGCGACTAATTGTTCACCGAATAAGAGTTGATCTTGGGTGAGATGCTCATCATTGCTATGTTTATCAGCCGCATCAGTGAGCTCATCGACAAGTTGGTTGAATGTTGCTTGGCTCAGCAGGTCGTTTAGGATATCGGCAAGGCGCAACTGACATTGCAGTAGTCCTTGGCGTTCTTCGCCCGAGAGGGATAAACCTCGGTAGTAGTTGAGTCTGTCATTAATGTTATTAAGCCCTATGGTGTGTTGCTCTAATACCAAGGCTTTATCTGAGAGCGTTAAAGTGGGCAAATTATGTGTATTGGCATAGCGGCTAAAGGCGCTAGTCAAGTCAATATTAGGATGACGTAAACACTGTTCCACTAGCAGAGGTACAGGGCTTGGTGCAGCAGAGGCTGCACCAATAGAGGATAATAAACACCAGCCAAACAGGCTAGCCGTAAACAATGTTTTTGGCATAGGCAACGGGGCAGTGACTCTCATGGTATGGGATGACATGGCTTTAACATGCCTAAGTGTATCATGCCTTAATTCAAATCTTGATTCGGCTGATTTTTCACTGCAATAATCGTTGCACGTTTCGGTGCGGGGTAACCCTCGATAGTCTTAGTGATATCGTTAGGGTCAAGATATTCAACCAGTGATTCATTTGGCATCCAATCGGTTCGGCGCTGCTCGGCAAGGGCGGTGACATCGGTATCGACACAACGTATGTCGGTGAAATCACATTTTTTAAGCCAGAGCATCAGTGCCGCAACGGATGGAATAAACCAAACGTTATTCATTTTGCCATACCTATCTTGCGGGACGAGTACGGCGTTTTCATCACCATCAATCACTAACGTCTCTAATACTAATTCTCCCCCCATACGTAACTGATCGCGTAATTGCAACAAGTGATCAATGGGTGAGCGTCTGTGATACAAGACGCCCATGGAGAATACCGTATCGAAGGCATCCAATGGCGGAAGTTCTTCAATACCAAGTGGCAACAGGTGCACAGGGTGATTCTCACCACTCAAGCGTTTAACCGCTTCAAATTGGCATAAAAACAGCGGGGAAGGGTCGATACCCACGACACGCTTAGCGCCGGCCCCTAACATACGCCACATGTGATAGCCGCTACCGCAACCTACATCGAGTACTGTACGGTTTTGCAGGGGCGAAATATGCGGTTTAACCCGATCCCATTTCCAATCGCTGCGCCATTCGGTGTCGATATGAATGCCGTGAATATGGAATGGACCTTTACGCCAAGGCATAAAGAGCCGCAGTAAATTCTCGAGTTTTTCCTTTTCGCCTGGCGTGAGCTGCTCACCCGTGCCTATCGTGACACTATCAACAAAATCGACTTTATCTGGGCTTGGATAGTGCAGTTTATTAAGCACTTTTTCCCATTTCGGGAGGTTGCCGTGTTTGTGTTCTCTTTGCCATTTACCGAGGATTGCTGGCAAGGTTTCAAGCCAATGTTGTAAATTTGAGTCGGCGATTTGTTGATAAAAGGAGCTAAAATTAATCACTTGATGGCCACCATAGAAGCAAAGTTAAAACATTGGAACCATGTACTAAAGTGACTAAACCCTTGGCGAGTTAAGCGCTGTTGATGCGTACTTAAGGTATCTGGTTTCATGACATTTTCCAGCGCACTACGTTTTTGACTGATTTCGAGCTCGCTATAGCCATTGGCTCGTTTAAAGTCGAGATGCAGTTCTTCAAGTACACTTTGAATTGGCGCATCATCAAAGCGAATTTTTTCCGAGAGTACTAAGATCCCTCCTGGATTTAAGCCTTGATAAATCTTGGCAATAAGTGACTCTCTGTCCTCGGGAGGTAAAAATTGTAGCGTAAAGTTGAGCACCACTAAGGAGGCGTTTTCGATGTGAATATCGCGAATATCACCGCAGATCAGCTCAACCTCAGTATCACTGACATAGGCATTGAGGTTTTCTTGGCAGCGCGTCACCATAGACTCACTATTGTCTACGGCAACAATTCGGCAGTCACGGCCTTGGATCTGGCGGCGAATGCTCAATGTTGCAGCACCTAAAGAGCATCCTAAGTCGTAAATCTGGGTATTAGGTTTAACAAAACGATCCGCAAAATCGCCGATAGTATTGATAATTTGTGTGTAACCAGGCACTGAGCGGCGGATCATGTCACTAAAGACACCCGCAACACGGCTATCAAACTGGAAATCGCTAATGTGCTCGCTCGCTTGAGCGTAGATAGTATCTTGGGAAGCGTTCATTTGGGAATGTCTCGAAAATTCAACCCCGCATTTTAACGAATCCCGTTGACTAGCAGCAAGTCTCGGGCTAGTAATTTGCCAGAAATTTCTGTCTAATATGCGATAAATAACAAAGTATTTACATTGTACATCAGGTACTAGGGACCCCAGTTGAAGTTAGTGTTCCAGCTTATTGTGATCCTGTGTTGTGTTTTTTCGAACAACACAGTTAATGCCAGTCAAGGACCGACTGATTCGCTTATCGTGGTGATGGGGGAAGACAGCTTTCCCTATCAATTTGTGGATAACGAGGGCGAAGCCACGGGGTTATTAGTCGATCTTTGGAAGGAGTGGGGTAAACGTACCGATACCTCACTTGTTTTTGTTGCGCGACACTGGAATGAATCCCTCGCACAGTTACAACAGGGAAACGCCCAAGTGCATATTGGCATGGGTAAAACCCCGGAGCGTGAACAACTATTTGATTTTGCCGATCCGATTGCTGATGTTCGCACCTATTTGTATTTACATAAATCCTTGCAGGGCAAAAAAAACATTAAAGAATTGGTGCCTTACCAGATTGGAATTGTGTCCGGTTCTTCCCATGAAGCGGAATTACGCCGTATCGAACCTGCGTTAGTATTTAAATATTATGAAAGCCGTGAAAAGCTACTTGCAGGTGTGGCGGCGGGTGACACAGTGGTGTTTGCTGGGCTCGACGGTTATCTTCGCGACCCTTCCTCTAACCAAACGATCGCAGCAAATTTTCCTCTCAATATACGTATCCCCATCAAAGCGATGCAATTTGTGCCTGCGGTGATGAAGCACAATACCGCCTTACTGAATAAAATTAAGGCGGGCTTTAATGCTCTTGACCCTAAATTTATCCAACAAACTGAGCGTCGCTGGTTGGGTTACCACGGCCAAAAAGCGGGACTGATAGTCGCAATGCAACTGGGAGTTGAACCTTTTGTTGATTTAGGTGTTGATGGTTTACCCCATGGTTTTTATGTAGATCTTTGGCGACTATGGTCGGCTAAAACGGGGATTGATGTCGATTTTATCTCAGGCGATATGAACGGCAGTGTTAACGATGTACGTCAAGGGTTAGCCGATGCTCATATTGGTTATCCCGAGAGTGATGACATGAAAACGGGGTTAACTCGCGCGTGGCAATTGTATACGGTAAAGAGTCGACTGTTTTTGTATCAGCAGCAATTAACTGATTTACATCGCTTAAAAGGTAAACGTATTGGTGTTGTGCCAACGGCGCCATATTTAGTCCAGTTACGCAAAGCTCTGCCGGATGTGTCATTGCGTTACTATGACAGTATGGATGCGATGGTCGCCGGTGCAAGAGCGGGAGAGATTGTTGGGTTTGTTGCAGCGGGAGCATGGACTACCCATTATCTTCTGCAAAACAAAGCATGGGCCGATTTTAATCAATACCCTGAGCTGGAATTTCCTACCGATATCTATGTGTTAACTCGAAGCGATGATCCAGGACTGACTCAACGGATCAGCAATGGATTTCACAGCATTAGCATGCAGGAATTTGCTGATGTTGAACAAAAATGGATGCTTAACCCTAAAGACCGTATTTTTAATCAGGCAGGCTTACGCAGTATCCAACTCTCAAGCAGCGAACAAAACTATCTTTCACAATTGGGTGAACTCAAACTGGGTTATCTTAAGCAGTGGCCGCCCATGGAGTTTAGTGATGAACAAGGGCAATTCGCGGGCATTAATAGTGATATCGTAAATATGTTCGCCCAGCAATTGCATCTTAAGATCCAACCCGTTGCGTTTGATGATTGGCAGTCGCTTATTCGCGCATTGCGAACAGGAGAGATTGCACTGGCGGGCAGTATTGCTAAAACCGCTGAGCGGCAACAGCATGTGGTTTTTAGTGATACCTATTGGCCATCGCCATGGGGGCTAGTATCGCAGCTTGAACAAGTCTCTGTCTTTAATTTGGCACAATTGGCAGGTCAGAGAGTGGCCGTGGTTGAAGGCTATCATCTTGTCGCTCAACTAATGATGCTACAACCTTCGCTGAAGCTCGTATTGGTACCCGATACGCACTCAGGGCTTTTAGCGGTAAATGAAGGTAATGCCGATGTGTTTATTGATAAGGTGGTGACGCTAGCCTCTGAGTTAAAAACAGGCCAGTATCCTTTACTTAAAATGTCACTCTTAAGCGATTTAGCCGACCAGCATAGTCATTTTGGTATAAATCCGCAATTTACCCCATTGGCACCATTAATCAACCGAGTATTAGCGCAGATCGATCAGCAAAAGCAGCAACAAATCTATTCCCATTGGGTGAATTTCGCGATTGCCACTGACGATGGGCAATACTTGCGTTGGATCCGCTATTTATTGCTTGGAGCGTTGAGTTTATCGGTGGTGATGATCGCGGTATTAGTGGTTAATCGTCGTCTAAATCGTGAGATCACGCGCCGTATTGCGGCGGAAAAACGTTTGCAATACGTTGCGAACCATGATGCATTAACCCAGTTACCTAATCGAGGCTTACTCGATGATCGATTATCGCAGGCACTATTAGCCCATCGTCGCGATCAGAGCCATTTTGCGCTGCTGTTTATTGATTTAGATGGATTCAAACAAATCAATGATCAGCATGGACATCCAATAGGTGATGCCTTGCTTCTACGGGTGGCGGGATTACTGACGCAAGCCGTTCGCCATTCTGATACTGTGGCTCGATTTGGCGGCGATGAGTTTGTTATCCTGCTAAATCGTGTGCAAGATCTCGATGCCGCGACCCAAGTTGCTGATAATATTCTGCACTCGCTTTCATCGCCCTTCACTTTTGAAGGCGTAAAGGTAGAAATTGCTGTGAGTATCGGTGTGGTGATTTATCCCCGCGATGGTGATACGGCGATTGAATTATTAAAAAAAGCGGATCAATTAATGTATCAAGCCAAAACGGCGGGTGGGCGTTGCTACCGCGTGGCTTGATGTTTTTTTGTACGTTTATGCATAGATAGTGCGTTCGCCTCTAGTCAAGGGCGTAAAACTGTTTGATACTTCACCGCCTAAAAGTGAAGTACTTTGGTAATCGGCATTATTTGACTATAATGCCGGTTTTATCTCGTTTTGATTATTTCCAAAGCACCGGTTTCCGGATAAAGGATAGAGTTAGATGCGCAGTCATTATTGTGGAGACGTCAATAAGTCTCACGTTGGACAAGAAGTTACCTTGGTAGGTTGGGTTAATCGTAGCCGTGATTTGGGTGGCGTTGTCTTTTTAGATTTAAGAGACAGAGAAGGTCTGGTCCAAGTGGTTTACGATCCAGATTTACCTGAGGTGTTCAATGTGGCTAGCACACTGCGCGCTGAGTTTTGTGTGCAGGTAAAAGGTGTGGTTCGTACCCGTCCTGATAGCCAAGTTAACGCGCAAATGAAAACTGGCGAAATTGAAGTGTTAGGTAAAGCACTGACTATTATCAACAGTTCAGAGCCACTGCCGCTGAGCTTGGATAACT
Source organism: Shewanella sp. Sh95 (assembly GCF_001308045.1). NCBI lineage: Bacteria > Pseudomonadati > Pseudomonadota > Gammaproteobacteria > Alteromonadales > Shewanellaceae > Shewanella > Shewanella sp. Sh95. The sequence continues at coordinate 49,650 of NZ_LGYY01000232.1, read as the reverse complement.
ATCAAAACAACAGTGAAGAGCAGCGTTTAAAATATCGCTATTTAGATTTACGTCGCCCAGAAATGGCACAGCGGTTAATGTTCCGCGCTAAAGTGACCAGTGCAGTGCGTCGTTTCCTCGACTCAAACGGCTTCTTAGATATCGAGACGCCTATCCTGACCAAAGCAACGCCAGAAGGTGCCCGTGACTATTTAGTGCCAAGCCGCACTTACAAAGGTCAATTCTTCGCGCTGCCACAATCACCGCAGCTGTTTAAACAGTTGCTGATGATGTCAGGCTTTGATCGTTACTATCAAATCGTAAAATGCTTCCGTGACGAAGACTTACGTGCTGACCGTCAGCCAGAATTTACTCAAATCGATATCGAAACCTCATTTATGACGTCTGAGCAGGTGATGGCTAAGACTGAAGAAATGATGCGTGGTCTGTTCCTTGAGATGCTGAACGTCGATTTAGGCGAATTTCCACGTATGACCTATAACGAAGCCATGCGTCGTTTCGGTTCAGATAAGCCAGATTTACGTAACCCATTAGAACTGGTTGACGTGGCTGACTTACTCAAAGAAGTGGAGTTTGCAGTATTCTCAGGTCCAGCCAATGACGAAGAAGGCCGTGTTGCGGCGCTGCGTATTCCTGGCGGTGCAAGCCTGTCTCGTAAGCAAATCGACGATTACACAAAGTTTGTTGGCATATACGGCGCCAAGGGCTTAGCGTGGATGAAGCTAAACGACCTGACTCAAGGCCTAGAAGGCATTCAATCGCCTGTGCTTAAGTTCTTGAATGAGAGCATTGTTAACGAAATCATAAGCCGCACTGGCGCACAAACTGGCGATATTATTCTGTTTGGTGCTGATCAAGCGACTGTGGTTGCTGAATCGATGGGTGCACTGCGTCTTAAAGCCGGTGAAGACTTTAATCTGCTTGAAGGTCAATGGCGTCCTTTGTGGGTGGTTGACTTCCCGATGTTTGAGAAGATCAACGGCAGCTTCCACGCGGTTCACCATCCGTTTACTGCGCCACGCGGCGTGACACCACAAGAGCTGGAAGCCAATCCGGCTAACCGTGTGTCCGATGCCTACGACATGGTATTAAACGGCTGTGAATTAGGTGGTGGTTCGGTACGTATCCACAACCAAGAGATGCAATCTGCGGTATTCCGCATTCTGGGCATTACCGACGAAGAAGCGAAAGAGAAATTCGGCTTCCTACTCGAAGCGCTGCGCTACGGTACGCCACCACATGCGGGTCTGGCATTCGGTTTAGACCGTATTATCATGCTGATGACGGGCGCAAGCTCCATCCGTGATGTGATGGCATTCCCGAAAACCACCACAGCGGCGTGCCCGTTAACCAATGCGCCAGGTTTTGCTAATCCACAACAATTAGCTGAACTAGGTATTTCCGTGGTGAAAGCCGCGAAGACTGAAGACTAATCTTTAGCGATTATCGAGTACCGAGGCGCAAGCCTCGGTCTATTTTTACCCCGTCATTTCATTTCTTATCAATATCTGCGTTATCGACGTCACTTAATTTGCCGTCATTCACTGTGTAAAGGAACATTGAGTAAAGGCGCCTTATTCGAGGCACCGTCAAGGTTACCTTAGGCTATTGATAAGATGTGCAATGGCTACATGTAGAGGAGAACTCCCATGGCAGGTCATAGTAAGTGGGCCAACATTAAACACCGCAAAGCAGCGCAAGATGCCAAGCGCGGTAAACTCTTTACCAAATTTATCCGTGAACTAACGGTTTCGGCCCGCGAAGGCGGCTCAGATCCCGATTCAAACCCCCGTTTACGTATCGCCATCGATAAGGCGCTGGGTGGCAATATGACCCGCGATACCATTGAGCGCGCGATTAAGCGCGGTGCTGGCGAGCTTGAAGGTCAGCAGCTCGAAACCATTATTTACGAAGGTTACGGCCCAGGCGGCACAGCGGTGATGGTGGAAACCATGACAGATAATCGTAACCGTACCGTCAGCGGCGTACGTAATGCCTTTAGCAAATCGGGCGGTAACTTAGGAACCGATGGTTCGGTTGCCTATTTGTTCACTAAGCGCGGCGTGTTGTCCTATGCGCCGGGCACCGATGAAGATGCCCTAATGGACGCGGCGCTCGAAGCGGGCGCTGAAGATGTGGTGAGTTACGATGATGGCGCGATTGATGTATTTACTGAACCAACCGCGTTTTACGGGGTGAAAGATGCCCTCGATGCCGCAGGGTTTGTCAGTGATAACGCCGAAATCGCGATGATAGCCTCGACCAAAGCCGAGTTAGATGCCGAGACTGCCGAGAAGTTTATGCGCCTTATTGATACCCTTGAAGAGCACGATGATGTGCAAGAGGTGTATCATAATGCGGAAATTTCTGATGAGATTATGGAAAGTTTGGGTTAAGCCAACTTGGGGAGGTACAAGTGTTTGCAAGCTAGATGCTGAGAAGACAACGTGTCTCCTTTGGTTGAATGAACGCGAGCAGGTTTTGAGTGGTTCTTTAATGGTTCTTTAATCAGTCATGATTTGGTTGAGGCGCTGTTAAGGCGCAAATCGACCGATTTACGTAAGGCGCACGCATAAGGAAACAATGGCAATTATTTTAGGTGTAGACCCGGGATCGCGGATCACAGGTTACGGCGTTATCCAATGCCAAGGGCGGCAGCAACTTTATTTAGGCAGTGGCTGCATTCGTACCTCGGGTGATGATCTGCCGTTAAGATTAAAGCAGATCTTTGATGGGATCAGTGAAATTATTCGCCAATATCAACCCGATGAGTTTGCCATTGAACGGGTGTTTCTGGCTAAAAATGCTGACTCAGCCTTGAAATTGGGTCAAGCCCGTGGCGCAGCAATTGTCGCAGCAACCGTGGCGAATTTACCTGTTGCAGAATACAGCGCAACACAGATAAAAAATGCGGTGGTAGGGACGGGACGTGCCAAGAAAGAGCAGGTTCAACATATGATCCAGCAATTGCTAAAGCTCCCAGCCGCACCACAGGCAGACGCCGCGGATGCACTCGGCGTTGCAGTATGTCATTATCACACCAATCAAAGTTTGGTTGCCTTAAGCGGCCGAGCGACAACAAGAACATATGGACGGTACAGATGATAGGTCGTTTACGTGGAGTGTTAATTGAAAAGCAAGCGCCAGAGGTGTTGATTGATGTAAACGGGGTCGGTTACGAATTACAAATGCCGCTGACCAGCTTTTATGAGCTCCCTGAACTCAATCAACCGACCACGGTTTATACCCATTTTGTGGTGCGTGAAGACGCCCAGCTGCTGTATGGTTTTATCACCAAACAAGAGCGTTCACTGTTTCGCTTATTGATTAAGGCTAACGGTGTTGGCCCAAAACTCGCATTAACAATTCTTTCTGGCATGACGGCCAGTGAATTTGTGGGCTGTGTTGAGCGCGATGATATAGTGACACTGGTAAAATTACCCGGTGTTGGTAAAAAGACCGCCGAGCGGTTATTGGTAGAAATGCGCGATAAACTCAAGAGCCTGATGGAGGCGTCAGTGGGCTCCGAGCGTGAGTTTGTGCTGCAGTCTAATTATTCACCTGCACCTATGGTCAACAGTGCTGAAGAGGATGCGATTTCAGCGTTGATCTCCCTCGGCTATAAACCGCCACAGGCGAGCAAAGCGGTTTCAGCAGCCTTTAAAGAAGGCATGGACAGTGAGACCTTAATTAAGGCCGCGTTAAAATCGATGCTCTAACGCATGGTTTTGATTGAGGCAGTTTATTGCGGTGCGCGATTTTTGCAGCCAAGCAGGCTGCAACTGCAGCAAAATAGCAAGTGCCGCATGCCAAGAATGCAATGCGGTAACAGGAATAGGTAAATGATTGAAGCAGATAGACTGATACAGCCACAGCTGCAAGGTCAAGATGATGTTATCGATAGGGCAATGCGCCCTAAATTGCTCGATGAATACACTGGGCAGGATGATACGCGTGCCCAATTAAAAGTGTTTATTCAAGCGGCGAAGAATCGCGAAGAAGCTTTAGATCATATGTTGATCTACGGCCCGCCAGGTTTAGGTAAAACCACCTTGGCGATGATTGTCGCCAATGAAATGGGCGTCAATATAAAATCGACCTCGGGTCCCGTGTTGGAAAAAGCCGGGGATTTAGCGGCGCTGCTGACTAACCTCGAAGCAGGTGATGTACTCTTCATCGATGAAATCCATCGATTAAGTCCTGTGGTTGAGGAGATCCTGTATCCGGCGATGGAAGACTATCAACTGGATATCATGATTGGTGAAGGACCTGCGGCGCGTTCCATTAAGCTCGATTTACCACCTTTTACTTTAGTCGGCGCGACCACGCGGGCGGGGGCCTTAACCTCTCCGCTAAGGGCGCGTTTTGGCATTCCATTGCGACTTGAGTTTTATAATGTCAAAGATTTAAGCACCATTGTGACCCGTTCTGCACAAGTGATGGGATTAGCCATTGATAGTGAGGGCGCGACCGAAATTGCCAAACGTTCGCGCGGTACACCAAGGATTGCCAATCGATTACTCCGGCGGGTGCGTGATTATGCGGAAGTGCAACACGATGGGGCTGTGACTCGACATGTTGCTGAGCTGGCGCTCAATTTACTCGATGTCGATGGCGAAGGCTTTGATTATATGGACCGCAAATTGCTACTCGCGATTATCGATAAGTTTATGGGCGGCCCCGTGGGTCTTGATAACCTTGCGGCAGCAATTGGTGAGGAGCGCGAAACCATTGAAGATGTGCTCGAACCTTTCCTTATTCAACAAGGTTTTATCCAACGCACTCCCCGTGGTAGGATCGCAACGGCCAGAGCGTATTTACACTTTGGAATGATAAAACCAGAGTGATCGCTAAATAGTGTTATCTATTGCTTAATATAAAAGCGACTTAGGTCGCTTTTATATTTTTTGAATAGAAATAGATGAAAGCTGGATTTAATTTAATCCTTATTGTTTTTATTAGCTTTTTACGTAATCTCTGCTAGTAATTTAAGTGCTGCGTTATTTAGTGTTGTTTGATCGTATATCATCTATCTTCTTCGTATTTTCGTTATCTTTATGCATTTTTATTCCTTAACGATTGACCCAATAGCAAATTAGTTCTCAATTTATAAATTGACAACCAATTGTTGCATTTATGTTTGAATCTTCCTGGGTTTGCATAAAAACCACACATTATTCATTTTGTATCTACTAACTCACCAAAACCACTTATGTTTTCTCAATTCTTAGTATTGCAAAGATTGCTAATATGCATATTTTCTCATAATTAATCGATACATTATTCTGTGCGCAAGACGGTTTACCTTTGGTAAAGTGTGATGTGAATCACACTTTTGAAGTGTTTAAATGTTTTTTAAATGTTGCGCCGTTAACAGTTCTTGTGTCTATCTAAAATTGGTTTTATTGGTGTTTTATGCTGAATAAATCTAAAAGAAAGTGCATACGATCTTTTTGAAACAAATAAAAAACAAAGTGACTAAATAAATTAAACATTTTGATTTTTAAAGTTAAAAAAATGAACGTTGACTGAATGAAAGTGAATCCTCAGTATCAAGCGCAACAGTCGTACAGCAATAGTTGTACATACTGTAAGCATAAAAATAATAGTAAGATCTAGGGAGCATTCATTCATGATTAAAAGAACCAAAGTTGCGTCGGCTATCAATTTAGCTGTCGTTAGCTCAATTGCTGCTGGTACCTTCGTGGTATCAAGCGCATTTGCAGCTGAAGAGACTGCAAAAGTCGAGCGTATTGAAGTCACGGGTTCACGTATTCAACGTCAAGATATGGAAACAGCTTCTCCTGTTACCGTTATTGATGCTGCTGCAATCAAAGCCGAAGGCTTTACCTCTGTAGACCAAATGCTACAAGTACAAACCTCAATGGCAGGTGCTGCGGTAGGTTCAACCACTAACAACGGTGCTGACGGTGTTGCCCAAGTTGACTTACGTGGTATGGGCTCGCAACGTACTCTCGTACTATTAAATGGCCGTCGCATGGTGAACTCAGGTTCAGGCGCTAACAGTTCTGTGGATTTAAACTCTATCCCTGTTGCGATGATCGCTCGCGTTGAAATCCTGAAAGACGGTGCTTCAGCGGTATACGGTTCTGATGCGATTGCTGGTGTAGTGAACATCATCACCAAAAAAGATTTTGAAGGTTTCCAATTAGACTTCAACGGTAGCGGCACCGACAAGGGTGACGGCGAAAACGGTGATGTGAGCGCACTGTATGGCTTTAACACCGATGGTGGTAACTATACATTTGGTGCAGCATATGCAGACCGTCGTGGTGTAATCCAAGGTGACCGCGATTGGACTGAGCCAGGTGCAAGTTCTTATATCCCAACAGGCACCTTAGGCGGTAAAGTTCAAGATGCAAATGGCAACTGGGTTGACCGTACTTATGGTTATGATTTTACACAAGATAGTTACTATCAAACTCCAAATGAGCGTCGTAGTTTATTTGCAAACATGACCCAAGAGTTAGGTAATGATGTGGTATTAACTGCTGACGCTATCTACACTAACCGTCGATCTAATCAGCAAATGGCCGCACAACCTGCTGAAGTTTTCTTAGATGTTTGTAAAACGGCAGGTCAAAAGGATTGTTTAACCCTTGATCAAGCAATGATCGCCGGTGGTATCACTGCAAATAAAGATGATCAAGTTAGTTACCGTCGCCGTACTAATGACGTTGGTCCACGTATTTACACTCAAGATACTGATACTTGGCGTTTATCTGGTGGTTTAGCGGGTACTCTAGATGTACATACTGGTATGAACTGGGATGTGACTTACACCTATGGTAAGAACCAAGCTAAAACCGCAGTAGAAAACTCAATCAACGGCTCTGATATGAAAGCTTCAGTGCTGGCAAATCAAGCTGCATGGTTCAGTGGTGCTCCATTAACTCAGCAAATGATTGACGCGATTAGCTACACTGAAGAAGCTAAAGGGGGTAACGAGCAACAAACGCTATCTGCTGGCTTAAACGGTGAGTTATTCGACTTGAGTGCAGGTGCTGTAGGTTTCGCTATCGGTGCTGAGTACCGTCGTGAAAGTGGTTTCTACACGCCAGACGAAGTGGTTATCGCTGGCGAAAGTACTTCAGCTCAGCAAGACCCAACTAACGGTAACTACAACGTAGTATCTTTCTTCCAAGAAGTGAGCGTACCATTTACGGAAAAACTGACAGGTGAATTCGCGCTGCGTTTAGACGATTACTCAACCTTCGGTAAAGCGACTACTTGGAAAGTTGGTTTAACTTACACTGCGACTGATGAATTGATGGTTCGTACTGTGGCTGCTACGGGCTTCCGTGCACCAAGCGTTGCAGAATTGTATGGTGGTAACTCTGGTTCATTTGATTACTTAACGGATCCATGGGGTAATATTAAGGATGCACAGATCCTTGTAAACCGTACTTCAGATCCAAACCTGAAGCCAGAAGAGTCAGAGTCATATACTGCTGGTTTAGTGTACTCTCCTAGCTATATCGACGGTATGTCTGTGACATTAGACTACTGGCGTTTCAAGGTAAGTGATGCAATTGCTCGCGCTAATACTCAAGACGGTTTAGATGCGTGTTTCGCGGGAGATACAGCAGCTTGTGACAAGTTTAATATTGGTGCCGGTGGCGATTTAACCAATCTGTCAAATGCGCTGACAAACGTAGGCTCTCAAGATACAAGCGGTATTGACTTTAACTTAGCCTATAGCTTTGAGTTAATTGGTTTAGATTGGAAAGTAAGCAACGATACAACCTACTTAGTGCAATTCGAGCAGGACGGTGTTGATTACACTGGCACTATTGACGGTAACTTCGGTGCATACTCTCGCGTACGTAACAACTTCAGCATCAGTGCTGGTCAAGACGATTGGAGTGTCATGTACTTCAACCGTTACATTGGTGATATGCGTGATCTTGAAGGTGGTAACAAAGTGGGTGATATCGTTTATCATAACATTTCTGGTACCTATCACGTTAACGACAGCACTGCAGTTAGCTTAGGTGTGAAGAACTTTACCGATGAAAAACCATTGACTGTATCTAACGGTAGTGATGGTGGTACTGTTCCAGAAGTTTACGACACTATCGGCCGTACCATTTACGGCGGTGTGACTGTTAAGTTCTAATTTTAATTTGAACCCACTCTAAAAAGCGCCTTCGGGCGCTTTTTTGTTTTGGTGCAAAAGGTTACAAGCGTTATCTATCGCTGCCAACTTGATCACAATTAAGTAAATACTGATTTTTAATCTTCTTCTTATACTAGAGCCAAACATCTAGGTATGGTAACATAAATGATATTGATTATCGTTTGGTGTTTTGAGATGAGTAGAATACTGTTAGTCGATGATGATCCATTATTCCGAGTGTGGTTAACTGATGTGCTCCGAGCACAAGGACATGAGGTTGAATGTGCCGTTAACGGTGTTGATGGGCTTTCACGCATTTGCTCCTTTGCGCCCGAGATTGTTATGCTCGATCTGGTGATGCCGCAAATGGATGGTTTTGAGCTTTTACAGGCAAGGGATTGTTTGACGCCGATAATGATGTTGTCAGCCCGCGATAATGAAGAAGACAGGATCAGAAGCTATGAACTCGGTGCGGATGACTTCTTAGCTAAACCCTTTAGTATTAAAGAGTTATTGGTACGTTTACAGGCGATTGAGCGACGGTTAGTGCAGCGGCATAAGCCACTAATGGCGATAGATCAAACCGCAGCCATTCAATCGATTAAGTTTGACGAAACCGCCTACAGGATAACCATCGACAAGCATGCCGTGGAGTTAACCCAAACTGAGTTTAGGTTATTTAAGTACCTGTTTGAACGAAAAGGGCAAGTGATCACTAAGCAAGAGCTGCAAAAGTCAGTTTTGCAGAAGGACTTAGGGCGGTTTGATCGTAACTTGGATATGCATATCAGTAATACAAGGCGCAAACTGGCAAATACTCGTTTACCGCGGACATTAATCAATACGGTACGTGGTCAAGGATACAGTTTTTCCGCTTGATGAGTTGTGAAGGGCTAACAAACTAGGCACTGGATGAATTACAGCGTGACTGATGGCTTCTTAGGCAATTTTATTCGCTTTCATTTTCCCCAGATACGGATTTGGTTTATTCTAACGGGCATTATAGTAGATGCGTATTTTGCATCATTACCCTCACATGAATAACCAAGTAGGAATCAGTATGCGGATCAGTGCCAATTTTGATGGCGGAAATATCCAAGTCATTAATCTTGATAATAAAGACGATATTCAACTGGCAATCCGTCCCGATGCGGGCGGTGAGTTTTATCAATGGTTCAACTTCCGATTCGAAGGTGATGTGGGAAACCAGTACACCTTAAATATTATCAATGCGGGCACCGCTTCCTATCCTAAGGGCTGGCAGGATTACCACGCAGTCGCCAGTTACGATCGTCAGCATTGGTTCCGTGTACCAACTCAATATATTGATGGCAAACTCAGTATCCAGCTTGAACTTGATTGTGATGCGATTCAAATCGCTTACTTTGCGCCGTACAGCTATGAGCGTCACTTAGATTTACTCAGCAACGCGCAATTACATCCCGATGTAAATCTTGAACATTTAGGCTTAACCTTAGATGGCCGTGATATTACCCTGATGAAAGTGGGCGATGGCAATCCTGATAAACGCAATATTTGGATCACCGCAAGGCAACATCCCGGTGAGACTATGGCGGAATGGTTAGTCGAAGGCTTAGTGAATCGTCTGCTGGATAATGATTGTCCAACCGCAAAAGCACTGCTCGATAAAGCGAACTTCTACATTGTGCCTAATATGAACCCGGATGGCAGCGTAAGAGGCCATCTGCGTACCAATGCGATTGGGGTTAACCTTAACCGTGAATGGCAAACCCCGAGCTTAGAAAGAAGCCCTGAGGTCTACCATGTAGTGCATAAGATGCAGCAAACGGGCGTAGATTTATTTTACGATGTCCATGGTGATGAAGGTCTTCCCTATGTTTTCCTCGCGGGTTGCGAGGGGGTACCAGCTTACAATGAGCGATTGGCGCAGCTGCAAGCGGACTTTAGTCAGGCACTAACCTTGGCCAGTGCCGATTTCCAAACCGAGTTTGGGTACGCTAAAGACGAGCCTGGTCAAGCCAACTTGACCGTGGCGTCTAATTGGGTGGCGCAAACCTTCGATTGCTTGTCGAACACCTTAGAAATGCCTTTTAAAGACAACAACAACCTGCAGGATCCGTTTGTGGGTTGGTCACCTGAGCGCAGTATTTATTTAGGCGAAGCGTCATTGATTGCCATGCTCGCCGTGGTTGATAAGTTAAGATAGGTGCGACTATGGCATTAATCGAATGTCCAATCTGCCGTAAACGGATGTCGAGCAAAGCGCCAGCTTGCCCGCATTGTGAGGCAAAAACCAATGGTGACAATAGCTCGCTCGCTCGGATCAGTCATATCCAAAAGTCCAGCAGCTTAATGAACCAAAGCTTTGTCGCCATGACGCTGTTTATTGCGGGGGTGGTGATTTGGTTTTGGGGCGGTGAGCCCGCTGAAGGTTTACGCGCGACCATTGGCGCCATCTGTTTTGTCTTTGGTTTTGTGGGCTATTTAATTACCCGCGTTAGAATCGTATTACATAAGCGAAAGAGTGTATGACCGACATTAATCAAGTAATCGACCAAATGCCTGAAGAAGTCTATGAAAGGCTGCGTAGCGCTGCTGAATTAGGCAAATGGGAAGATGGCACAGTATTGACCGAAGCCCAGCGTGAATCGACTCTTCAAGTGGTGATGCTCTATCAGGCGCGCCGCTTAGATCAAACGGAGCATTTCACCATAGGTGCTGGCGGAAAATTAAATGAGCTGTCAAAGGCGGAGTTGAAGAAACAATTCCGTGGCGAGTCGATAGCCGAGTTTAAAGCTGACGACCTGTAATCTCAGTTGACGCAACGTAGTAAAAAGCCCACTAATGTGGGCTTTTTACTACGCAAAGTTGCGATCCTTAATCGGGGCTGAGCTCACCAACTAAGTTTTGTAACATAGCAGCCTTAATTTCGCTCGGCTTTAAGTTTTTCGACAGCAGATAATGCAACTTAGCCAATGCAGCCTCAATGGTCATATCTGCGCCACTGATCACGCCTGCTTTAGCGAGGGCATTTCCCGTTGCATAACCGCCCATATTCACTTTGCCTTGGAAACACTGAGTCAGGTTCACTAACACAATTCCCCGTTCATCCGCTTGCTTTAGGGTATCGAGTAATGCCGTATCCTGTGGCGCATTACCTACACCAAAGGTCAGTAAAATGAGCGCCTTAACGGGTTGCTGCAGAATATTCTCAAAAATCTGCGTGGAGATACCTGGGTAGAGGGTGACCACACCTACGGGTTGCGGACTGATATTAGCGACTTCTAACGGTTTATCGCTTGGCGTGGCAATTTTACCTGCGCGCAGATTAATTTTGATCCCCGCTTCAAGCAGTAAGGGGAAGTTTGGTGAGGCAAATGCATCGAAGCCGTCGGCGTGGGCTTTGGTGGAACGATTGCCACGGAATAGTTTGTTATTAAAGAATAAGCACACTTCAGCCACTGGATAATTAGCAGCGATATACAAAGAGTTGAGTAGGTTGGTTTGGCCGTCGGAACGCAACTGCGCCAAGGGGATTTGTGAGCCGGTGACAATAACAGGCTTTGACAGGCCTTGAAGCATAAAGGATAAGGCCGATGCCGTGTAGGCCATTGTATCAGTGCCGTGGAGGATCACAAAGCCATCGTACTTGTCATAATTGGCTTTGATATCATCGGCAATCATTTGCCAGTCGGTCGGTGCCATGTTTGATGAGTCGATGAGCGGGCAGTACTCGTGGATCACAAACTCAGGCATTTCAGCATGGTAAAACTCGGGCATGGATTGGACGCATTGGGTCAAAAATCCTGCTACTGGTGCAAAGCCATTATCGGTTTTTTGCATGCCTATGGTGCCGCCCGTGTAGGCGACATAAATGGAGCGTTTAGTCATTCTTGTCGTTATCTTAGCTGCAAGTGAGCTAATTATACGATTTTACAGGCATAAACCCAATAAAAAAGCCCGAGGTATCGGGCTTTTGTGTCTTTCATCTTGAGTCTGCGCTAGTTGATCGCACAGCTGTCACAATATACATACACATGATTAGGGTCGTTAAAGGCCGCGATAGTCTTTAAGCTACCGGTCCATTGGCTCAGCATTTGCTCAAGCAGCGTTGAATGGCTGAGTGAAGCGGGTAAATAAGCCGACACTGAAGCAAACATTTGCTGCACAAAACGCTGCTCAGGCGTGAGTTCTTGCTCAATCACACGGGTGTCAAACAGGCTTAAATCCGCCAGTTTAGCGGCTTTGGCGACAGCTTGGTCGATATCACCTAGCTCATCAACTAAGCCTAATTCTAGAGCTTTTTTACCACTCCACACACGGCCTTGGGCGATGTTATCCACTTGTTCTAAGGTCATTTTTCGTTCCTTAGCCACCAGTGAAATAAAGTCTAAGTAGCCACGCTCAATATGGCGCTGGATTACCGATTCAATTTGTGGCGAGAGGGTGCGCGTGACTGATAAACCCGCCCATTCAGAGGTTGATACGCCGTCGGTATGAATGCCTAAGCTGGCGAGTGAATCTTCGAAGGTGGTGATCATCCCGAAGATGCCGATAGAGCCCGTCAGTGTTGTTGGTGTCGCGAAGATATAATCGGCGCTGGCCGAAATCCAATAACCGCCGGATGCCGCAAGGCTACCCATACTGACCACCACAGGTTTACCCGCCGCTTTGAGGGCGAGTAATTCTTGGCGGATTTGCTCCGAGGCAAAGGCGCTACCGCCAGGGCTGTCAACTCGTAACACCAGTGCTTTAATATGTTTATCAAATCGCGCCTTACGAATGAGTTCAGCCGTGCTATCGCCACCAATCTGGCCGGCGGGTTGGCTGCCATTTAAAATAGTGCCGCTTGCAACGATAATACCAACACTGTCTTGCTCAACAAAGCTTGGCAGAGGTGTCACTAGGGTTAAATAGTCGTAAAAGCTGACCTGCTTAAAGCTGTCACCCGACTTTTCTTTACCCACGGTCTCAAGCATAACTTTGCGGAAATCTTCATCGGTCGCTAGGGTATCGACCCATTTCATATTGAGGGCCATAGTCGCAGAATCGCCCTCAGCCTTATCGAGTTGCGCGAGGTAATTTGCCGAGTCTAAAACCAAGGCTTTGGTATCAATTTGGCGATTTGTCGCCACCGTTTGAGTGTAACTTTGCCAAACATCAGCAAGTAGGACGCTGTTCGCCTCTCTGGCCGCATCTGACATATCGTCACGCATATAAGGTTCTACTGCGGATTTAAACGTCCCAACACGGAAAATATGTGCTTTTATCTTGAGTTTTTCGAGGGCGGATTTGAAGTATTGGTTATACATACTTAATCCCTCAAGTGAGACGCTACCTTGAGGGTTGAGATAGATGGTATCGGCAAAACTGGCAAGAAAATATTGGTTTTGTTCGTAATAGTTACCAATCGCTACAACCTTTTTGCCGCTTTCTTTAAAACGATTTAAGGCGTCGCCAATGGATTGTAATTTGCTGATCCCCGCACGCTTTAGCTCTGCCAAGTCTAAGACTATAGTGCTTATCCTGTTATCGTGCGCCGCATTATCAATCACATAGATAATATCCGCCAGTAGGATTTCGCCATCGCTGCTGCCGTTATTACCTTGCTTGAGTGCGGCTTCAAGTGGGTCGACCTGTTGTTTTTGATCAACAATCGATCCCGCAAGATTAAGTACCAGTGCCGAATTATCTTCGACCTGAATATCTTCACTACTGCCAATGACAATCAGAATCATGGCGAGGAGGCCAAAAAAGATCAGGTTGAGTATGAATTTACGGATCCCGTTAAGGGCGTTCCAAATGAATAAGCATATTCTCTTGAAAAACGATGGGTTAGCGGACATTAGCCACTCCTTTGCATATCGAATGTGCCAATGCTAACTGAAAATCTCTTCACTGGCTAAACACAATTGTAAAGGTTTTTAACTTTTAACCCGTTAGCAACAGTTGAGCTTACATTTGACTCAAGGTATGCTCATTTAAATCACTTGTTTAAAAAGGATGTTTGAATGTCGTTTCCCCATTTATTAGAACCCTTAGATCTGGGATTTACCCAGCTCAAAAACCGTGTGTTGATGGGCTCCATGCACACGGGGTTAGAAGAAGAAAAGGGCGGATTTGAGAAACTGGCAGCGTTTTATAAAGAGCGCGCGTTGGGCGGTGTAGGATTGATCGTCACTGGCGGAATTTCACCAAACCTACGTGGTCGATTGACTCCCCATGCTTGTCAGTTGAGTTTCCCCTGGCAAGTGGGCAAGCACTGCATTGTGACTCAAGCGGTGCATGAAGCCGGAGGTAAAATCTGTATGCAAATCCTGCATGCTGGCCGCTATGGTTATCATCCTTTTTCGCAGGCACCGAGTAAAATCAAATCGCCGATTACTCCCTTTACGCCTTCTGCCATGTCGAGCCGTCAAGTACGCGCCACCATTAAGGATTACGCCAGTTCAGCCGCCTTAGCGAAAAGAGCAGGGTACGATGGCGTTGAAGTGATGGGCTCTGAGGGGTATTTGATCAACCAATTTATCAGTTCCCGGACCAATACGCGCACCGATGAATGGGGCGGCAGTTTTGAAAAACGCGCGCAATTTCCGCTAGAGATTGTGAATGCCATTCGCGCCAAAGTGGGCAAAGACTTCATCATTATCTTCCGCTTATCCATGCTCGACTTAGTCGATAACGGCTCCACTTGGGACGAAGTTGTGCAACTGGCCAAATGGCTTGAAAATGCGGGAGTGTCTATTATCAATACTGGGATTGGCTGGCATGAGGCCCGCGTGCCAACCATTGCGACTAGCGTGCCCCGCGGCGCCTTTGCTTGGGTAACTGAAAAACTTAAGAAGTCGGTTTCAGTGCCCTTGATTGCCACAAACCGTATTAATACGCCTGAGATTTGCGAGCAAATCATCGCCTCTGGTCAAGCGGACATGGTATCTATGGCGAGGCCGTTTCTGGCCGATCCTGAGTTTGTGAATAAAGCGGCGGCCAATACGCCAGAGCTGATTAATACCTGTATTGGTTGTAATCAGGCCTGTTTAGATCATACCTTCTCTCTGAAACGTGCCACTTGCTTGGTCAATCCTCGTGCCTGTTATGAGACCGAAATAAACTTTTTACCTACCAATAAAAAGAAGCGAATTGCAGTGATGGGCGCGGGTCCCGCAGGCATGGCATTTTCGGTGTATGCAGCGATGCGTGGTCATGAAGTCGTGCTTTTTGAGGCGAAATCAGAGGTGGGTGGTCAGTTTAATCTGGCACGTAAAATCCCAGGAAAAGAAGAGTTTAACGAGACAATCCGTTATTTCCTCAATCAAATCAAACTGTATAAAATTGATCTGCGCTTAAATACCCGCTTGGATGCTAAGGTACTGGAAACCGAAACGTTTGATGAAATCGTCATTGCTTCCGGCGTGGTCCCGCGCGAGTTGAGCTTGCCAGGATTTGATAGCCCCAAAGTGGTGGATTATCAACAGGTGCTGACGGGCCAAGCTACGATTGGCAACAAAGTGGCCCTGATTGGTGCTGGCGGTATTGGCTTTGATATGGCGCATTACCTCTGCGAATCTGAGTCTAGCACCCTCAATCCTGAAAAATGGTTAAAGCAGTGGGGTATAGACAAGCAATATCAGCATGCGGGTGGATTAGCCGAGCCTGAAGTGGATAATAGCGATCACAGACAAGTTTATTTGCTGCAACGTAAGACCTCTAAGATGGGCCAAGGTTTAGGTAAAACCACCGGTTGGATCCACCGTTTAGTGTTAAAACAGCACAATGTGAAAATGAAAACCGGCGTCAACTATGAAAAGTTTGATGACGCTGGCCTACATATTCGGGTTGGTGAGCAAACTGAAGTGCTAGCCGTGGATAATGTGATCCTCTGCGCCGGACAAGAATCAAACCGCACCTTAGTCGATGAGATGAAAGCAACGGGTATTCCGGTGCATTTGATTGGCGGTGTCGATGTTGCCGCTGAGCTGGATGCAAAACGGGCCATTCGTCAAGGCGCCGAGCTTGCTATGCGGCTGTAGTTTTTAAGCGGTTTCACCAATAAAAAGCCTGAGTCTGACTCAGGCTTTTTGTTGATTGATATGAAGATAAGCGCTTATCTATATGAGTGGGCCATTTGCTTAGTTGGGTAAATGCCCATAACTGACGACTCGAGTGACTTGCCTCTGGCCATTGGTGTGTTGCCAGACCATTAAAAATTTGGCTTTGCCGTTAAACTGCCAGTTTCTTGGCTGCAAAATTTATGTACACCCTCTGTTATCGCGCCAAAGTCCTTGATGGGATAGGGGCTTGAAAGCTTTCTTAGACGCGAGTGAGCGTGAGTATTGACCGCAGGCAAAGTTTTTGGTGTTGTTGATCATCGACTCGCGAACCCAAGTCACACCCGAAAATGCCTAAGAGTTTAAGACAACTATTTTAGTCTTCAACCACTTCTTGCTGTGGCACGGCTTTGAGGTTGGCGGTTTTACGTGTAGATGTAGACTGAGCGCGGGTGTGGCAAGAATAGGTCACCACGGCAGCGCCTTCGGGCGATAAGTCGAGTTCTAAATCTTCGCTGGGTATACAGCAGCAGGGCAGACATTCGTCGGCATTGAGAACGGCTAGAGGCTCGGTTAAATAGCTGACACGACCACTAAGCACTTTTGTTTTACAGGCACCACAAAAGCCACTACGACATTCAGAGAAAATTCTGACTTTTTTGGCTTCAAGAGCTTGCAGTAAAGAGCCGTGCTGCGGGGTAAATAGCAGCACAGGTTGCCCTTGCAGGCGCACAATGGGCGCCTTGGCAAAGGGATTATTCAATGGATGGCTCTTTAGCTGGTTCGACTTAGTCATTTCGTAATCTAGTCATTTCACAATCAAAAGTGATTAGAGATCGAAATCAAGAAATTCATCACTGTCGACGGCTGCATCGATTTGGCCGACCAGATAGGATGACACTTCCACTTCTTGCGGAGCAACTTGCACTGCGTCACTCTCTAACCAGTTTTTCATCCATGGCAGTGGGTTAGTTTGTTCTGCATAAGGTAGCGGCAGGTTAACTGACTTCATCCGTTGGTTGGTAATGTACTCAACATATTGGCAGAGGATCTGCTCGTTTAGACCGATCATTGAGCCGTCTTTGAACAGGTATTTCGCCCATTCTTTTTCTTGTTCGGCGGCTTTTAGGAACAGGTTATAGGCTTCCTGTTGGCATTCTGCGGCAATCTCGGCCATCTCAGGGTCGTCTTTGCCGCCCTGCATAATGGTTAAGATATGCTGAGTGCTGTTTAAGTGCAGCGCCTCGTCACGGGCGATAAGACGAATAATTTTCGCGTTACCTTCCATAAGCTTACGCTCAGCGAAGGCAAATGAGCAGGCAAAGCTCACGTAGAAGCGAATGGCTTCGAGCGCGTTAACTGACATCATGCACAGGTACAGTGCTTTTTTCAGGGTGCGGGTATTTACCTCTAAAGGCTCACCATCAATCACATGGGTGCCTTCACCGAGTAGATGATATGTCTGGGTTAATTTGATGAGGTGATCGTAGAACTCTGCAATGTCTGTGGCACGGCGCAGGATCTCATGGTTCACCACGATATCGTCAAAAATCACTGAAGGATCGTTGACGATATTGCGAATAATGTGAGTGTATGAGCGCGAATGAATTGTCTCGGAGAATGACCAGGTTTCAATCCAGGTTTCTAACTCAGGCAGTGACACTAATGGCAAAAAAGCTACGTTAGGCGAGCGACCTTGAATTGAATCGAGCAGCGTTTGGTATTTCAGGTTCGAAATAAAAATATGCTTTTCATGATCGGGTAGTGAGTTGTAGTCGATTTTATCGCGGCTCACATCGACTTCCTCTGGGCGCCAGAAGAAAGACAGCTGCTTTTCAATTAGTTTTTCAAACACTTCATATTTTTGTTGGTCATAACGTGCGACGTTTACCGATTGTCCGAAAAACATGGGTTCACGGGTGGCATCGTTGGGTGTTTGGCAAAAAGTAGAGTAGGTCATGGTACGAGTATTCCAATAAGTCGGGATCCCATTGGGATCCCGCAACCGTTAACATTGAAGATTAGATTTTGCAAGCGCCGCCAGCACAGCCGTCATCTTCTTTCTCTATGTTGGTAATGTCATCGTGTTGATCCGATGCTCCATCGCGAGTGTTATGGTAGTACAGCGTTTTTACACCTAACTTGTAGGCATTGAGTAAGTCTTTTAGCAGGGTCTGCATTGGGACTTTACGGCCCTCAAAACGCGCTGGATCATAGTTTGTGTTGGCCGAAATCGCTTGGTCAACGAACTTTTGCATGATACCCACAAGCTGTAAGTAACCTTCGTTGCTTGGCATTTGCCATAACAGCTCATAGTTGTATTTCAGCTCATCGAAATCAGGCACTACTTGTTTTAACTGGCCATCTTTACTGGCTTTCACACTGATCAAGCCGCGTGGCGGTTCGATACCGTTGGTGGCGTTTGAGATCTGTGATGAAGTCTCAGACGGCATCAGTGCAGACAATGTCGAGTTACGTAAACCATACTCTTTAATGTCGTTACGCAGCGCTTCCCAGTCTAAATGCAATGGCTCACTGCAAATCTTATCTAGGTCACGTTTGTAGGTATCGATAGGTAAAATACCTTGAGCGTAAGTCGTCTCATTAAATAATGGGCACGCACCTTTTTCTTTCGCCAGATTCATTGACGCTTTGAGCAGATAAAACTGAATCGCTTCAAAGGTCTTGTGAGTCAGATTGTTCGCGCTACCATCGGAGTACTTCATACCATTCTTCGCTAAATAGTTAGCGAAGTTGATAACACCAATCCCTAAGGTACGACGGTTCATCGACGAAATCTGCGCCGCTTTGATTGGATAATCTTGGTAATCCAGCAGGTTATCTAAGGCTCGCACGGCTAAATCAGCTAATGGCTCCAATTCCGCTAAATCGGTAATTGTCCCTAGGTTTAATGCCGACAGTGTACAAAGAGCGATTTCGCCGTTTGGATCGTCAATGTTATTCAATGGCTTAGTCGGCAGCGCGATTTCAAGGCAGAGGTTAGACTGTCTGATCGGTGCAACTTTTGAGTCAAATGGACTGTGGGTGTTACAGTGATCCACGTTTTGAATGTAGATACGGCCCGTTGAAGCACGTTCTTGCATCATCAATGAGAACAGATCCACCGCTTTTAATGTCTTTTTGCGAATGCTGCCGTCTTGCTCATATTGCAGATATAAACGCTCAAATTCAGCTTGGTCTTCAAAGAAGGCATCGTAAAGACCGGGTACGTCCGATGGGCTGAACAGGCTGATATTTTCACCTTTGATCAGACGTTGATACATCAGTTTATTCAGTTGCACGCCGTAGTCTAAATGACGGATACGGTTATCTTCAACGCCACGGTTATTTTTCAGTACTAGCAGCGATTCAACTTCTAAGTGCCAAATAGGATAGAAGAGGGTGGCTGCACCGCCGCGCACGCCGCCTTGCGAGCACGATTTCACCGCAGTTTGGAAATACTTGTAGAAAGGTAAGCAACCCGTGTGGAAGGCTTCGCCACCACGGATTGGGCTTCCTAATGCACGGATACGACCGGCGTTGATACCGATACCAGCGCGTTGGCTCACGTATTTTACGATAGATGATGCTGTCGCGTTGATTGAATCCAAGCTATCGCCACATTCAATCAGTACGCATGAGCTAAACTGACGAGTCGGGGTACGCACTCCCGCCATGATAGGCGTTGGCAGTGAAATCTTAAAAGTCGATACTGCGTCGTAAAAATCTTTGACGTATTGCAGACGCGTTGCCTTTGGATAGCGGGCAAACAAACAGGCCGCCACCAGAATATAGAGGAACTGGGCGCTCTCATAAATCTCGTGGGTGACGCGGTTTTGAACCAGATATTTACCTTCAAGCTGTTTAACGGCTGCGTAGGAGAAGTTCATATCTCGCCAATGGTCGATATAAGTATCCATAATATCGAGTTCTTCGCGGGTGTAATCCTGCAGAATATGCATATCATACTTACCCAACTCTACCAGCTTAGTGACATGGTCATATAACTTGGGTGGCTCGAACTGACCAAAAGCCTTCTTACGCAAATGGAATACGGCTAAACGCGCAGCCAGAAACTGATAATCGGGTGACTCAGGGGAAATTAAATCCGCCGCAGATTTGATGATCGTTTCGTGGATAGCTTCGGTTGGGATCCCATCGAAAAACTGTAAATGCGTGCGAAGTTCAACTTCAGAAACAGAAACGTTTTTTAACCCCTTGGCTGCCCAAGTAATTACGCGGTGTATTTTGTCGAGATCAATTGTCTCACGTGCACCACAGCGTTTTGTAACTGTCATATTGCTATTCATTGAAGAGAGGCCTTGGTTCTGATATCTGTTCAGGTGAACTAAGTCACCGTACGTTTCCTTGTAAAACAATCAACCTGAAAACCCTTAATACTGTTGACTATGGTGAAAATAGTCGATTTAGCGGGGAACTTCTAGTGTGTCTGATTGCTACCTATACACAAGATATGGTGTTTTAAATAATCTGAGATACAAGATAGTGAGGTTTGCTATTATTTGCAAGTCTCAATTTAGGGGGTATCTTGTGGATATCTTGAGGATAAAAAAATGCGTTAGTAATGACTAACCCTGTAGCTCAAATTGAGATTAGCGTGCGTCTGATATGGCGAATTTTTATTCCGATCCCGCAGTGTGATCGATCGCTAAAATAAGCAGCGATCACGATCGCGGGGATTGACCCATAGCGTTAATTCTATTAATAGCTATCAGCACGAATCCTGATTCGTGCTTATTTTGTTAACGCTTGGCTTAGTGCCGAATGTAAATTCGAAGGCGTCGTAAACTGTGCATAGGCAGGCCATGCATCGGGTGTATCGTCCTCGCCCAAATATCCCCACAGCGCTACACCGCCGAGCATGCCCGCCGCTTGAGCCGCCAGTAAATCCCGCTCAGCATCACCTAAGTAAAGGATTTGCTGTGGCTTGCACTGCAACTGCTGCGCGCCCAATAGCATAGGTGCGGTATGGGGCTTAGGGTAACGGGTCGAATCGCCGCTGATCATCACTGGCATACGCGAGCTGAGCTTAAGCTTATGTAACAGGGGACGAGTAAAGCGGGCAGGTTTATTGGTGATGACTCCAAATGGCACGCGGCATAACTCGAGCCAGTCAAGCAGTGGAGAAATACCTTCAAACAATTGGCAATGGTCGCCATTGATCCTTTGATAGTGGGCAAGGAGTCCTTGCTGGACTTGGGTGCGTAGCACCTCATCTGCGCCTGGAATGGCCGCATCGACTAAGGCAAAGCTGCCATGGGAGGCGGCGCTACGCATGTCTGCAAAGGGTTTTGCTGCAATACCGACATCAGACAAACTGAGGTTAAGGGCCTGAACCAGATCCGGCGCGGTATCGGCAAGAGTACCATCAAGGTCGAATAAGACCCCTTTAACCTCAGCTAAACTCATCTTAATCTGCCTTTTGCGTTGCAATCATATAGTTTACATCGACCTTAGATGTGTACTTAAAAATCCCTGTTAACGGGTTATAAGTGATCCCAAGGGCGTCTTTACAGATGAGGTCGGTGTTATCGACTAACTCAATCAATTCGGAAGGTTTAATAAACTTATTATGATCATGAGTGCCAATCGGTAACATCTTCAGTAGATATTCAGCACCGATAATGGTTTCGACAAAGGATTTAACATTGCGATTAATCGTGGAAAAAAACACAAAACCACCGGGTTTTACCATATCGCAGCAGGCTTGGATCACTGATTGGGGATTGGGTACGTGTTCGAGCATCTCCATGCAGGTCACCACATCATAGTATTCGCGGTGATCTTCCCTATGAGCCTCGGCGGTGTTTTTCACGTAATTGATGCTCACACCGGTTTCCAGCGCATGCAAGCGTGCAACTTCTAACGGTTCTTCACCCATATCAAGACCATCAACCACTGCACCGATGCGCGCCATGCTTTCGGATAAAATGCCACCGCCACAGCCGACGTCGAGCACTTTTTTACCAAAAATCCCGCCAGCAGTTTGATCGATATAGTTTAAGCGAAGGGGATTTAATAGATGCAGCGGTTTAAACTCGCCATTGAGATCCCACCAGGTTTCGGCCATACGTTCAAACTTTGCGATTTCCTGTGGGTCTACGTTGGTATTCTGTTGCATGCGATTACCTAAAGCGGCTGAATAGTGCGGCTATTATAACGACAATGGTGGATAAACACAGTATTGGCTGATTCTAAGTCTTTGTGGTTGAGTGAAATTTCAGCAATTATCATTAATTCTTAAACACTTTGTGAAGCTGAGCGGTTTTTCTGCTCGGATATTAATCAAGTCTTGGACTCAATTTCGCCATTAACAACCGATTTTATCGGGTTTAAAAGTGCAAATTGACAGTGTTTTCATCTATTAAGCCACATCCTTCTCAATTCGCGCAGGATAGGTCTGGCGACATTAAATAACTGTGTTAGAATGCCAAATCACGTTTTTGGGCCGCTCAATGATACGGATTATGCGTTGTCGGCTAATTTTCAGGGGAACGAGCAGTTTATGACTGATCTGGCATCATCTATTTCGCCAATTAATATCGAAGACGAACTAAAGAATTCGTACCTTGATTACGCCATGAGCGTCATCGTAGGACGTGCATTACCAGACGTGCGTGATGGCCTTAAGCCTGTACATCGCCGCGTGCTGTTTGCCATGAGTGAATTGAAGAACGATTGGAACAAGCCGTACAAAAAGTCTGCCCGTGTGGTCGGTGACGTGATCGGTAAATATCACCCCCATGGTGACTCGGCGGTATACGACACTATCGTGCGTATGGCTCAGCCTTTCTCACTGCGTTACACCTTAGTCGACGGTCAAGGAAACTTCGGTTCGGTTGACGGTGACTCTGCCGCGGCAATGCGTTATACCGAAATCCGGATGGATAAGTTAGCGCACCAGCTCCTCGCCGATCTTGAAAAAGAAACCGTTGACTATGTGCCAAACTACGACGGCACAGAACAAATTCCTGCGGTATTACCGACACGCGTACCTAACCTGTTGATTAACGGTTCATCGGGTATTGCGGTGGGTATGGCGACGAACATCCCACCACACAACTTAACTGAAGTGGTTAAAGGCTGTTTAGCGCTGATCGCCGATCCTGCGCTGTCGATTGAACAGCTCATGGAATATATTCCTGGCCCTGATTTCCCAACGGCGGCGATCATCAATGGTCGTAAGGGCATTATCGATGCGTACAAGACGGGGCGCGGCCGCGCCGTTATGCGCGCGCTGGCTGAAGTCGAAACCGAAGATAACGGCCGTGAACGTATTATCGTCACCGAAATTCCTTATCAGGTGAACAAGGCGAAACTCATCGAGAAAATCGCTGAGCTAGTTAAAGATAAGAAGATTGAAGGCATTAGCGGTCTGCGCGATGAGTCTGACAAAGACGGTATGCGCATCGTTATCGAAATCAAGCGTGGCGAAGTGGGCGAAGTTGTTCTGAACAACCTCTATGCCCAGACACAAATGCAATGTTCTTTTGGTATCAACATGGTGGCTTTGACCAATGGTCAGCCTAAGTTGTTCAACTTAAAAGAAATGCTCGAATGCTTTATCCTGCACCGCCGTGAAGTGGTGACTCGCCGTACCGTATTCGAACTGCGTAAAGCGCGCGAACGCGCCCATATTCTTGAGGCATTAGCGGTCGCGCTGGCCAACATCGACCCGATTATTGCGCTGATCAAAGCTTCGCCAACGCCAGCAGACGCTAAAGTCAAACTGGTTGAGCAGGGCTGGGCGCTCGGTCATGTACAGGGCATGCTTGAAAAAGCGGGTGATGATGCGGCGCGTCCTGAATGGTTAGAGCCAGAATTCGGTATCCGTGACGGCTTATATTATCTGACTGAGCAACAGGCTCAGGCGATTCTAGAGCTGCGTTTACACCGTTTAACCGGTCTTGAGCACGATAAGATCATCGCTGAATACGAAGAGCTGCTCGAGTTCATCGCAGGTCTGCTGTTTATTTTGCGCAGCCCTGAGCGTTTGATGGAAGTGATCAAAGAAGAGCTGGAAGAAATTCTTGCTGAATATGGCGATGCCCGCCGCACGGTGATCAACGCCAACGAAATTGATATGAGTCTTGAAGACTTAATCAACGAAGAAGACGTGGTTGTGACCCTGTCGCACTTAGGTTACGCCAAATACCAACCGCTGAGCGATTACCAAGCCCAGCGCCGTGGTGGTAAGGGTAAAGCCGCAACTAAGGTGAAAGACGAAGATTTCGTTGAAAAACTGCTGGTTGCGAACACCCATGATACGATTCTGTGCTTCTCAGATTTTGGTAAGATGTACTGGCTCAAGGTCTATCAGTTACCGCTGGCGAGCCGCACTTCCCGTGGTCGTCCGATTGTTAACTTGCTGCCGCTGGCCGATGGCGAACGCATTACTGCGATTCTGCCGGTGCGTGAATACGCTGAGGACAAGTACATCATCATGGCGACCTCTAACGGTACCGTGAAGAAGACTGCGCTGACAGCTTACAGCAACCCACGTGCTAACGGCATTATCGCTGTTAACCTCAAAGACGGTGACCAACTGATCGGTGTCGATATCACCAATGGTGATGATGAGATCATGTTGTTCTCGAACGAAGGTAAAGTGGTTCGCTTTAAAGAAGGCGAAGAAGTGGCCGTCCTCGATGAAAATGGCAACCCAGTGCTGGATGAAGAAGGCAATCCACAAATCAACTTCAAGGGCGTGCGTCCAATGGGCCGCGGTGCGACTGGTGTTCGCGGTATCAAGCTTGAAGAAGGCCAAAAAGTGGTGTCTCTCATCGTACCTAAGGGCGATGGCGCTATCTTAACCGTGACTGAAAACGGCTATGGTAAACGCACTGAACTGTCTGAATACCCATCGAAGAGCCGCGCGACCAAAGGTGTGGTATCGATCAAGGTGAGTGAGCGTAACGGTGCAGTTGTTGGCGCGGTACAAGTTGGCGGTAATGACGAAATCATGCTGATCAGCGACAAAGGTACCTTAGTGCGTACGCCGGCGAACGGTGTGTCTATCATCGGCCGTAATACCCAAGGTGTGACCATTATCCGCACCGCAAGTGACGAGAAAGTGGTTGGTCTGCAACGTATCGATGAGATCCAAGGCGACGAAGATGACGTCGAGCTGGATGAAAACGGTATGCCAATCGTCCCAGTTGTCGCTGAAGGTGACTCTGTTCAACAAGAGCCTTTAGAGGAAGAGGATGAACTGGAAGAAGAATTAGACGAAGATGAAGAGCTTGACGACGAGCAAGACGAAGACTAATTCGAAAGCATAAAAACGAGCGTCCAATTGGACGCTCGTTTTTTTCATGGCAACGTTTTATTTTATGAATTCTAATATCATGGTTTGTAAATAAGGAGAGTGGCAGTGAGCGCGATTTATAATTTCTGTGCAGGTCCTGCGATGTTACCCGCAGCGGTAATGAAAAAAGCACAACAGGAATTACTCGATTGGAATGGGCTAGGTGTCTCCGTGATGGAAGTCAGCCACAGAGGTAAGGAATTTATCGCGCTGACCAAGCAAGCTGAGGCGGATTTACGCGAGCTGATGCACATTCCACAAAACTATCATGTGTTGTTTATGCACGGCGGTGGTCGCGGTCAGTTCTCTGCCGTTGTGAATAATTTTTTAGGCAACCAAGGCCGAGCCCTGTATTTAGTCAGTGGCCAATGGTCTTCTGCGGCATTAGCCGAAGCCCAAAAGCTGGCGGGCGACGCGCAAATTGATAGCCTTAACATTATTGAAAAACATAATGGACTCAATGCAGTAGTGCTGCCTGATCTGCATAAGATTGATGCCGATTACCGTTATGTGCATTACTGCCCAAATGAGACAGTTGATGGTATCGAAATTTTTGATGAGTTAGACAGTCCATGGCCGATTGTCGCCGACCTATCATCTACCATTATGTCTCGTGAAATTGATGTCAGCCGTTACGGCTTAATCTATGCTGGCGCACAGAAAAACATTGGTCCTTCGGGCTTATCCATTGTGATCGTGCGTGATGATATGTTGAAACTGCCGAGTTTACCGCAGTCATCCATTATGGATTATCGTTTAGCGGTTGAACATGATTCTATGTTTAACACGCCACCGACCTTTGCCTGGTACTTAGCGGCCGAAGTGTTTGCTTGGCTTAAATCGATTGGTGGAGTGGCCAGTATCGCGAAAATCAATCAGCAAAAAGCGCAAATGCTATATGCCTGTATCGACGCCAATCCTTTCTATAAAAATGGTGTGGTGGCTGCGAACCGCTCACAAATGAATGTGACCTTTCAACTGGCTGATGAATCCCTTGATGGCGCCTTCTTAAAAGAGGCCGAAGCGGCGGGCTTAGTGGCTTTAAAAGGGCACCGAATTGTCGGTGGTATGCGTGCAAGCCTATACAATGCAATGCCACTGGAAGGTGTTGCCGCGTTGGTGACATTTATGAACGAGTTTGCAGTTAAACATCACAAGATTTAGTCCGCGCTCACCCTAGAGCACATAAGTTTTAAGCTGTTATACGCAAAAAGCGAATGCACATGTGCATTCGCTTTTTTGTTAGTTGAATTACGCCAAGTTTCTTACCCTGATAAGCTTGCGGCAATGGCACTTGTACCGAGCAAGCCTGTGAGCCGGCACGCATAACAGACCAATATACATAGTAATCTATGGGTAAGTTTTATCTTATTGTTTATCATCATTAAAAGTTGATATTTTGTTTTTTACCATAAGATAAATTACCAGGAAACCACTGATGGATTTAGCCAAGCTTTCGCGTATTAGTATGAAGCACTTAATCACTTTACACGTGATGCTCGATACTCTGAGCGTTACCGCCAGCGCTGAGCGCTTATGCTTAAGCCCTTCATCTGTCAGTAAAACCTTAAGTCAGCTTCGAGACAGTTTGAATGATGAACTGTTTTACCGTAATGGTAATTCACTGGTTTCAACACCTTTAGCCAAACGATTAGGCCCAAGCGTGCAACAAATGATCAATGATATGAATCAGATCATGAGTCAAGATGCGTTTACCCCAATAAACTATGAGGGACGTTTTTCGCTTGCAATGCGTGAAAGCACCTTTGAACTGCTGGCCGCCAAACTTAGCGCCCATATTTTGAGTTTGGCGCCCCATATTCATCTCGATATTTACAGCAAAGACAATATTGGTTTTGATGGACTCATTAATGGCTCGTTAGACTTTGTACTGTTACCCCATGATTTGAGTCAGCCTAATCCTTCGCAAGATGATCTAGTGTGGGAAACCTTGTTCAGTGATGAAATGATTTGCTTAATGAATGCATCCCATCCCTTAGCCAAACAATCGCATATCAGCTTTGATGACTACCTAAGCTACAGCCATATAGGCATCACAGATACGGATCTGAGTACACCTTATTTTGATATTTTACTCGCTCAACAATCTAAAAAGCGTGCCGTCCCCATTTCAGTGCCAGACTTTGGCAGCGCGGCGTTAATGTGTCACAACAGTGAACTGCTGTTTACCTGCTCGCGCCGCTGGGCATCCATCGCGAGCCAAGCCAAAGGCTTAACCGTGAAACCGTTACCCATCGAATATGGAAAAGTGGCTTACAGCCTCGTTTGGCATAAACAAAGTATGAAGGATCCCGCGCTACGCTGGCTGTACGAGCAGATCCTACTTTGTAGCCGTTAAAGGTAGATGGACGGTAACACGATATTTGTTAAACCTCGCTGGGTAAGAGAGGCCGCTAAGGCTTCAATATCCGTCTGTGTGCAACTAGGCCAAGTTAACGCTTCATCAACCACGCCATGGTGGTGAAAGGCGTTTAATTTCACCCGCGTATCGGCACCGAGTCTCAGTAAATAGCAAGATAGCGCGTCTATTTCCTGTTCAAAATCCGTAATGCCTGGAATATGCAGCAATCTTACTTCATACAGTTTTTGCTGCTGCGCCAAAAGTTCAATTGATTTGAACACCGCATGGTTATCTCTCCCGGTAATGTACCTATGGGTATCTCGTTGCCACGCTTTAAGATCCACCATAGCGCCGTCTAAAAAGGGCAGCAGTTTATGCCAGCCCGTGAAGCTCAAACTGCCATTGGTATCAAGCATACAGGTTAACTGTGATAACTGCGGTGAGGCCTTAATCGCTTTAAATAATTCAATAATAAATGGCAGTTGTAGACTTGCTTCACCACCGCTCACTGTAATGCCATTAATAAAGTGACGCTGATGGTGAAGAATCGCCAAGATTTCTTCAACAGTGTATCGGGTGACTTTGGGATTGGCTTGTTGTGGACACACAGCAAGACAAATATCGCACTGGCTACAACGTTCTTTATCCCAATGGATTTGATGCTTATTGTTAGCCTTTATCAATGTCAGCGCCTTGTCAGGGCAGGTGGCAATACAATCGCCACAGCCATCACATAATCCGATGGTATGTGGGTTATGGCAGTTTTTACATTGATAGTTGCAGCCCTGCAAGAATAACACGAGCCTGCTGCCAGGTCCGTCGACGCAGGAAAACGGCAATAGCTGACTAACTATTGCCTGTTTATTTATGGCCGATTTATTGAATGACACAGGGGGAGTGCTCATGGGCAATAACGCGTGCTTGGCGTTGCAATATTCCGGTATTTTGTGCTGCTTCTGCCCCTAAACCCGTGGTATTAAGGCGCGAGCCGCATTGTTTAAATGCTTCAATATCAGAGCGTTTTACCATATAGCCAGTGACGCGCATTAAATCGTTAGAGGCCACATTGGCGGTAAACTCCCTAAAACCTAGCTCAAGCGCCGCTTTACACAGCTGGAACATCGCTTGAGGATTCGATTTGACAGTTTCATCGATAGTCAAAATATCGCTGATCCCCGCCGTATAATACTGGTGATGCTGCGCGAGGGCTTGAATATGAGCGATGGGATTGGGTTCCGTGCCATAGGGAATACGAACACCTGGCGTCACGTCTTTATCGAGGCTAATACCGCCCTGTGAATGCAGCAGCGCTCGTCCATGGTAGCCATAGGTGACGGGCGTGGATTTTACTATGGAATCGAGGGCGGCAGAAATACGGTAGCCAAGTTGGTTTGCATCCATGCTAAGGCCATAACCTGTGGGTTTGTTTGATTCAGATAATTTGTCTGTCTCACTTGTCATCTGAGCTTGCAGAATATTCACCGCTTCAGCCATACCGTAAATACCAAACATGGGGGCAAAGCGCGATTCATCAATCAATTGTTCTTTAACTAAAAAGCTATCAAAGAAGTGCGACTCTTGATGTAAAAATGCTGAGCGCGCCTCGATAAGTTCGAAGGTGAGTGAGCAGTAATAGGGCAAGACACACTCAAAAAAGTCATTGATTGATGTGGCCTTTAATGCCACTTCTTTCAGATTGAGTCTAACTAAGGTATTAGCACCGCCTGCTAATGGTAAGGCATTGTAGCAACTCACAATACCAAAGCCGCGTTTGTCAAATGCACTGGCATGCAGAGGATAGTTGGCGATATGCGGTTTACTGCACTGACAAATATTGGTGGCCGCAATTTGCAATAATTCATCCGGCGTGACGGCGGGGTCATACATAAAGGTCAAATTGGGGGCAACTTGTTTGAGCTCGGCATCAATACGCAGTAGGGTACGGCAAACAATGTTGTCTGTCGGGCCAATATTGACGTGCATAAAGGCGTCGGGCAGGGTTCTGTCGAGCATTATCCAGAACAGCTTTAGTTTACGATAAAGGGCATCCGCATCCATTCCTTCCACGAAAGGCATCAAAGTATCGTCCAACTGACCCAAATACACGGGGATATTGGTCACCGATGGCACATGGTGATACAGAATCGTTAAGGCATTGAGAGCTTCATCTAAATCCTGTGCAGGTGAAAGTTCTAAATATTCAGAGCCTTGCTGAAGATAACGGGCATAATCTGGCAATACATAGCGTGGTTTAAACGGTGTATGGCCTTCAAACATATCGCAGATCACGCCATCATTCATCGCCGCGTTTACCTCAGTCGATATCGGCATGTAGGGCAAACTTGCCTCAGCCTCCAACGCTAAATAGTTAGATTTTTGCTTAGGTGAAAGCTGCGAGTTCGTGACGATTTGCATTAATTTATCTTGTAATAACATGGCGGAATACCCACAAGTTCAATAATGACGATTAATCTACTCAGCAGCTTTGGCTTTAAAAAGTGAAAATTACCGTAGCCCCGATTGATAAAATGGAAATCCGCCGATTGAGATCACAACGTGCGGTTTATTGTGATAAGACCGTGGAGTCAACATCATTCAAATAGGGTTTTACGATTGAAAATAAATGCTTAAAGGGTGACGATGGCGTGGCTTATGAGGTTTTTTGGGGAGAAACGAAAAGGAAGACTCGTCAATCCAAACTAAATAGAACTTGAGTGTAATATTTACAAGCGATAGATAACTCTGCTGCATCCTAGATAGAGAATACAGCAGAGTAACTAGATGGTTAAAAAGTACTAAATCGCGTGTATTTAAAGCACTTGTATTTAAAGCGTGTATTTAAAGCGTGTATTTAAAGCACTTTGGCAATCGACTTAGCTAAGTAATCCACATTGTCTTCGCTAATGCCTGCAATGCTAATGCGGCTTGAACCCACCATATAAATGCTAAATTCTTTCTGTAGACGCGCCACTTGCTCTGGATTAACTCCAAGGAAGGAAAACATGCCTTTTTGGCGAGCGATAAAGCTAAAATCGCGCTCAACGCCATTGGCTTTGAGTTTTTCAACTAAAATCGCGCGGTTACCATTGATGCGATCGCGCATCACTTTGAGCTCATCAAGCCATTCTTGAGTTAATTCTTTTGATCCTAAAATCGTCTCAACAATCGCCGCGCCGTGGGCTGGCGGCATGGAGTAGAGGCAGCGAACCACATAAAGCAGTACAGATTGCGCGATATTGGCGGTATTGGCATCTTTGGCAATCACAGAGCAGGAACCAATACGCTCACGGTACAGACCGAAGTTTTTCGAGCATGAGCTGCACAGGATCATATTATCGACCGCGGCAGCCATTTTACGCACGCCGTAGGCATCAATATCAACACCATCACCAAAACCTTGGTAAGCCATGTCGATAAGCGGGGTAAAACCTTGCTCTTTGGTGAGGGCAACCACTTTGTCCCATTGCTCAGTGGTTAAATCCATCCCACTTGGGTTATGGCAACAAGCGTGAAATAACACCACGTCATCAGGACTCACTTGCGATAATGCAGCAAGCATCTCATCAAATTTCAATGATTTACTATCGTAGTCATAATAGGGATAAGTTTTTACTGTGATCCCAGCAGCTTCGAATAAACCGGTATGGTTAGCCCATGTAGGATCGCTTACCCACAATACCGCATTAGGATTGCAGCGCTTAATAAAGTCACCCGCAACACGCAGGGCGCCTGTACCGCCGGGTGTGGAAACTGTACGAATACGGTTAGCGATAATCGCGCTATGATCACTGCCAAAGGCTAATTGTGTCATCAGGGTATTAAACAGAGGCGAGCCGGTTGGACCGATATAGACCTTTGTCGTCTCCGTTTCTAAACGAAATTTCTCGGCTTTTTTTACACAATTGAGAATGGGGGTGTTTCCCGCGGGGTCTTTATAAACACCGACACCTAAGTCTACTTTCTGTGGATGTGTGTCTTCGCGGTACTGGGTCAACAAGCCGAGGATCGGATCCGCAGGCATTGCGATGAGTGAGTTAAACATAGCTCCATCTACCTTTCTAGTTATTAAGCGACAGCATGAATCACATAGGATGTGCGTGATTTATCGATTGAAACCTAGGATAACGTGAATAGATGAAAACTTTAAAGTAAAAATGGTGTTTAGAGACCAATTAGTCTGGCAAAAAAGCCTGCCGAAAAAGCGTTTAGATCACAATTTCACCCATTATATTTAGTATTTTTGTTATTTTTAGGCTGACTTGAGTAAATTTCCGGTTTCAAAAGCCATTTTTTAGTAAAAAACGGTTGAATCCTGCGTCACTATCGGTAATTTTATAACGACGAAGCACCAACAAGGTCCCCAATCTCCTTTTATTAGTAACGTAAACTTGACGTCCTGTAGCGTGAAGTTGCCATTAGCCTATTCAGTTCGCGTGATGACATCAATCACGCCCAAAGAGAAAGAAGATTTATTCATGAAGCAATTACGTCTTGAACCTGTTGTGCAAGTCCGCGGTGAGATCAATATTCCCGGCTCAAAAAGTATTTCAAACCGCGCTTTATTATTGGCGACCTTAGCCAAAGGTACCACCACGCTCACCAATCTGCTCGACTCCGATGATATTCGCCACATGTTGGCGTCTTTAAAGCAGTTAGGGGTTGAATACCGTCTATCGCAAAACAACACTGTCTGTGAACTCATAGGGTTAGGTGGGACGATTTCGGCAGACAGCGCGCAAACGCTGTTTTTAGGTAATGCGGGCACGGCAATGCGGCCATTGTGTGCTGCGCTGACCTTGGGGCGAGGCGAATTTACCTTAACCGGCGAGCCGCGCATGGAAGAGCGTCCTATCGGTGACTTAGTCGATGCCTTAAGGCAACTTGGTGCCAATGTTGTGTATTTAAAAAATGACGGTTTCCCGCCTCTAACCATTAATGCGACAGGTCTTAATGGTGGCGATGTGGAAATTGCCGGCGATCTGTCTAGCCAATTCTTAACGGCGTTGTTAATGGTTGCGCCCCTTGCGAAAGGTAGCGTGAATATTCATGTTAAGGGAGAACTGGTTTCTAAGCCTTATATCGACATCACCTTAGCGCTGATGGCGCAGTTCGGGGTTAAGGTCATCAATCATGATTACGCACGCTTTGAGATCCCCGCCGGGCAGCAGTATGTGTCACCGGGTAAAGTGTTAGTAGAAGGGGATGCCTCTTCCGCATCTTACTTTTTAGCGGCGGGTGCCATCAAAGGCGGTGAGGTGAAAGTCACTGGTGTTGGCCGTTTAAGCATTCAAGGCGATGTGAAATTTGCCGATGTGCTGGAAAAAATGGGCGCTGATATTGAGTGGGGCGATGATTATATTATTGCCCGTGGCGCGCCGTTAACTGCGGTTGATTTAGACATGAATCATATTCCCGATGCGGCGATGACCATTGCTACCGCAGCATTGTTTGCTAAGGGCACAACCACCATTCGTAACATTTATAACTGGCGCATTAAAGAGACCGACCGTTTGGCGGCGATGGCAACTGAGCTGCGTAAAGTCGGCGCGTTAGTCGAAGAGGGACATGATTATATTCAAATCACGCCGCCAGCTGTGCTGAATACCGCAGAGATTGACACTTATAACGATCACCGCATGGCCATGTGCTTCTCCATGCTGGCCTTTGCCGATTGCGGGATCACTATTAATGATCCTGACTGCACCTCGAAAACCTTCCCTGACTATTTTGCTCAATTTGCCAGTCTGAAGGCCTAACGTTTTCAGCTAACAGATTGACTTCTGACCATATCAAACAAAAGAAGCCGCATTTGAGCGGCTTCTAAACTTCATAAAAAATCCACGGATTTTATTTGTATATTATTGTACAATGCGGCGCGCTCATTTTCGGGGCTCTACTTATGAACTCACGGATGATGATTATTTTTTGCGGAGGAATGTATGTCTGAACGGGCTCCTGTAGTCACAATCGACGGCCCAAGTGGTGCTGGTAAAGGGACAATTAGCCAATTATTAGCTAAGCATCTAGGTTGGCAACTGCTTGATAGTGGTGCAATTTATCGAGTACTTGCACTAGCTGCCATTCATCACGACGTAGAATTGGAAAATGAAGAGTCCATCACCTTGCTAGCTTCACACCTCGATGTGAAATTTTTAACGGGCAATGAGAAAGATCCCGTTCAAGTGATCTTAGAAGGTGAAGACGTCACCACAGCTATACGTACCCAAGAATGTTCAAATGCAGCCTCTAAAGTGGCGGCGTTTCCCCGTGTTAGGGAAGCCTTATTGCGTCGCCAACGAGCCTTTAGAACGGCACCGGGATTGATTGCCGATGGCCGCGATATGGGGACGGTAGTTTTCCCAACTGCATCGGCTAAATTATATTTAACGGCATCGGCACAAGAGCGGGCTCAAAGACGCTATAATCAGTTGCAGGACAAGGGCTTCGATGTTAATATCGAGCGCCTTTTAGCTGAAATTATCGAACGTGATGACCGCGATATGAATCGTCCTGTGGCACCATTGGTCCCAGCCGAGGATGCGCTCGTTATCGATACAAGCGATAAAGGTATTGATGAAGTACTGGAGCTTGCGCTCAACTTTATCAAGCAAAAATTATCCAGCACTAACTAAAATTATTGCTCGGGTAGGTATTCGTATTAAGGATGATACGGATAATTTGACTGACTCCACGTCTAGGATTGACTGTGGTTTATTACATTAAAGTAACTTAAACATGACTGAATCTTTTGCTGATCTATTTGAACAATCCCTTCAAACTCTGGAATTCCGTCCAGGCTCTATCGTTCGTGGTACTGTAGTTGCTATCGAAAACGGTATGGTTCTGGTTGATGCAGGTCTGAAGTCTGAAAGCCCAATCCCAGCTGAACAATTCAAAAACGCTCAAGGTGTTTTAGAAATCGCTGTTGGTGATGAAGTTGACGTAGCTCTTGACTCTGTTGAAGACGGCTTCGGTGAGACTCAACTGTCTCGCGAAAAAGCGAAACGTCACGAAGCTTGGATCGTTCTGGAAAAAGCTTACGAAGATGCTGAAACTGTAATCGGTATCATCAATGGTAAAGTGAAAGGCGGTTTCACTGTTGAATTAAACGGTATCCGTGCCTTCTTACCAGGTTCTCTAGTTGACGTGCGCCCAGTTCGCGACACCGCTCACTTAGAGTACAAAGAATTAGAATTCAAAGTTATCAAACTAGACCAGAAGCGTAACAACGTTGTTGTTTCTCGTCGTGCAGTTATCGAATCAGAAAGCAGCGCTGAGCGTGATGCACTGTTAGAAAACCTGCAAGAAGGTCAAGCAGTTAAAGGTATCGTTAAGAACCTGACTGACTACGGTGCATTCGTAGATTTAGGTGGCGTTGACGGTCTGTTACATATCACTGATATGGCATGGAAACGCGTTAAGCACCCATCTGAAATCGTCAACGTTGGTGACGAAATCAACGTTAAAGTACTGAAGTACGATCGTGAGCGCACTCGTGTGTCTCTAGGTCTGAAACAACTTGGCGAAGATCCATGGTTAGAAATCAGCAAGCGCTACCCAGAAAACACTAAGTTAACTGGTCGCGTAACTAACCTGACTGACTATGGTTGTTTCGTTGAAATCGAAGAAGGCGTTGAAGGTTTAGTTCACGTTTCTGAAATGGATTGGACTAACAAGAACATTCACCCATCTAAAGTGGTTAACTTAGGTGATGAAGTTGAAGTTCTGGTTCTGGACATCGATGAAGAGCGTCGTCGTATTTCTCTAGGTCTGAAGCAATGTAAGACCAACCCATGGGATGACTTCGCAACTCGTTACAACAAAGGCGACAAGGTTTCTGGTAAGATCAAGTCAATCACTGACTTCGGTATCTTCATCGGTCTTGACGGCGGTATCGATGGTTTAGTTCACTTGTCTGACATTTCTTGGAACGGCACTGGCGAAGACGCAGTATCTGAGTACAAGAAAGGCGACGAAATCCACGCAGTGGTTCTGTCTGTTGACCCAGAGCGTGAGCGTATCAGCTTAGGTGTTAAACAAACTGAAGACGACCCATTCAACGCTTACTTAGCTGACAAGAAGAAAGGTACTATCGTACACGGTACTGTTTCTGCTGTTGATGCTAAAGGTGTGACTGTTGAACTGGCTGACACTGTTGAAGGTTACATCCGTGTAGCTGACATCAGCCGTGAGCGCATCGAAGATGCATCTACTGTTTACTCAGTAGGTGACGCAATCGAAGCTAAGTTCATGGGTGTTGACCGTAAGAACCGTTCTATCAGCCTGTCAATCAAAGCGAAAGACGAAGCTGAAGAAAAAGAAGTAATGGCGACCTTGAATAAACAAGAAGACGCTGTTATTAGTAATGCAATGGCTGA
The DNA here is from genome assembly GCF_001308045.1 of Shewanella sp. Sh95. Taxonomy (NCBI): domain Bacteria; kingdom Pseudomonadati; phylum Pseudomonadota; class Gammaproteobacteria; order Alteromonadales; family Shewanellaceae; genus Shewanella; species Shewanella sp. Sh95. The sequence continues at coordinate 13,412 of NZ_LGYY01000232.1, read as the reverse complement.
AGCGTTTAAAGCAGCTCGCAAATAATCGCCTGTTGTATGGGGAGATTTTCTCCCCATTAGGTGACTGTGTTTGGCTTGATAATAGGGGATAGCTAGGATGACAAAATCCGAACTGATCGAAAAACTCGCCACCAGGCAGTCGCAGCTGTCGGCGAAAGAGGTAGAAGGCGCAATCAAAGAGATGTTGGAGCAAATGGCATCAACATTAGAAAGCGGTGATCGTATTGAGATCCGTGGCTTTGGTAGTTTCTCGCTTCATTATCGTGCGCCGCGTACTGGCCGCAATCCAAAGACGGGTTCATCCGTCGAATTGGAAGGCAAATACGTCCCGCACTTTAAGCCAGGCAAAGAACTGCGCGAACGCGTTGACGCTGTCAATGTTTAATTGACCGCATTGCAAAAAGCCTCCGCAAGGGGGCTTTTTTATATCTAATGTAAGGCAAAGCTGGTCAGCTCAGTAAATTTCTTGGATAATCAGAAAATTGAAAGGCGTTTAAGGGAGTGCGACGTGAAATCTTTTGTAGCGACAGTCCTAGTGGCACTGTTATTTATAGTGGCTTTGATTTTTGGCGCACGTAATGAACAAGTCGTGACAATCAGCTACTTTGTGGCACAAGGGGAGTACCGTTTACCCGTTGTGTTAGCGATTGTTTTCTTTGCAGGCTTTATGCTTAGTTGGCTGGTAGCGAGCTATTATATTGTGAAACTTAAATTGGCTTTAGCGGCAACGAAAAAGAAATTAACGGTTCAAACTGCTAAAAAACCTCAAGGTGTAGACGCCTAATATGCTTGAGATCCTCTTCCTGTTGCTTCCTATTGCTGCCGGTTACGGTTGGTATATGGGGCGGCGGAGCATAAGGCAAAATCAGAGCAATCAGCGTAAACAATTAAGTCGTGATTACTTCACCGGCTTAAATTATTTATTGTCTAACGAGTCGGACAAAGCGGTCGACTTGTTCATCAGTATGCTCGATGTAGACGATGAAACCATCGACACCCATCTTTCCCTCGGTTCCTTATTCCGTAAGCGTGGAGAGGTTGACCGTTCGATTCGTATCCATCAAAACTTAATTGCCCGTCCTACGCTCACCAATGAGCAGCGCGATATCGCCATGATGGAGCTGGGCAAAGACTATCTTGCCGCGGGATTTTACGACCGTGCTGAAGAAATTTTTCTGAATTTGGTGAGTCAAGATGACCACAGCGAAGAGTCTGAAACTCAGCTGATTGCGATTTACCAAGTGATAAAGGAATGGCAAAAAGCCATCGATATCACCAAACGTTTAAGCCGTAAACGTCAACTCATACTCAAACCGATAACAGCGCATTTTTATTGCCAACTTGCCGATGAAACCAGTGATGATGCTGAGAAGGTCAAGCTACTGCAACAAGCCTTAAAACAAGATCCCAAATGTGGCCGAGCCTTATTGACTCTTGCCAAGAAATTTCTCGATGCGAAGGATTACAGTCAGTGTAAATCCATGCTGATAGCATTAAAAAAGGCCGATATTGAGCTTTTTGCTGATGCCCTGCCGACGGCTAAAGAAGTATATCGCGATACTCAAGATAAAGAGGGCTATCAAGAGTTATTAGCTGGCGCTATGGCTGAAGGTGCTGGCGCATCCGTAGTGGTGGCGCTTGCTCAACATATGATAAGCCTTGATGACATTAAAGCTGCTGAAAACATGGTGCTCGATGCGCTTTATCGCCATCCGACCATGAAGGGTTTTCAGCACTTAATGCAAATGCATCTACGCCAAGCAGAAGAAGGCCAAGCTAAACAAAGTTTGACGATGCTTGAGCAACTTGTTGAGCAACAAATTAAATTCCGGCCAAGCTACCGCTGTAAAGAATGTGGTTTCCCATCCCATACACTATATTGGCATTGTCCTTCTTGCAAAAAGTGGGGCACCATTAAACGGATCAGAGGCTTGGATGGTGAATAACTTTTTAAAATATCTAGTTAGTGTAACCCTGTTGGAGAGATGATGACGACTAAACCTATCCTCGTAGCGCTTGATTACGATAATAAAAACCACGCTTTACAATTGATAGATCAACTCGATCCCAACATGTGCCGCCTGAAAGTTGGCAAAGAAATGTTTACCCTGTTCGGCCCGCAGTTAGTTAAAGATATCCATGACCGTGGCTTCGATCTTTTCCTCGACTTAAAATTTCACGATATCCCTAATACGGTTGCGAAAGCGGTTGCTGCTGCAGCGGAACTTGGTGTGTGGATGACGAATGTCCATGCTAGTGGCGGCTTAGCGATGATGGAAGCGGCGAAAAAGGCTTTGCTGCCTTACGGTAAAGAGGCACCAATGCTGATTGCTGTGACGGTATTAACCTCTATGAGCGATGACGATCTGAAGCTCGTCGGCATTGATGTGCCAGCATTTGAGCATGTTCAGCGTTTAGCTAAATTGACTAAACAAGCCGGACTTGATGGTGTTGTCTGTTCAGCCCAAGAGGCGAGTGTGCTTAAATCTTTATTAGGCCAAGACTTTAAACTTATTACACCTGGTATTCGTCCTGTGGGTAGTGAGGTTGGCGACCAACACCGTGTGATGACGCCGCCTGAGGCGCTTGCTGCCGGTTCTGATTATTTAGTGATTGGTCGTCCGATCACTAAGGCGACAGATCCTCTGGCTACGCTGCAGGCGATTCACCAATCTTTGCTTTAGTATACTGAACAGCACACTATTTAGCTGTTAAGGTTCGTATTCGCGACAAACTTTAACCGTTCACGGAGAACGTCCATGCTCAATACTACGATGTTTAATTATCAGGGTAAGAATGTTGTCGTTGTCGGTGGTACCAGTGGCATAAACCTCGCAATTGCCATTGCGTTTGCCCATGCGGGAGCCAATGTGGCGGTGGCGAGTCGCAGCCAAGATAAAGTCGATGCTGCGGTGTTACAGCTCAAACAGGCGAATCCAGATGGGATCCATCTTGGGATGAGTTTCGATGTCAGGGATTTAGCCGCAGTAGAACTGGGCTTTGAAACCATCGCCTCAGAATTTGGTTTTATTGATGTATTGGTGAGCGGCGCTGCGGGCAATTTCCCAGCAACTGCCGCTAAGCTTTCGGCGAATGGTTTTAAAGCCGTCATGGATATTGATTTATTGGGCAGTTTCCAAGTACTGAAAATAGCTTATCCTTTACTGCGTCGCCCACAGGGGAATATTATTCAAATTTCTGCGCCACAGGCATCGATTGCGATGCCAATGCAGGCCCATGTTTGTGCGGCAAAAGCGGGGGTTGACATGCTGACGCGAACCTTAGCTATTGAATGGGGCTGTGAAGGCATTCGAATTAACTCCATTATTCCAGGCCCGATTACAGGCACCGAAGGCTTTAATCGTTTAGCGCCGAGCGCTGCACTACAGCAACAAGTGGCACAATCGGTACCGTTAAAACGTAATGGGGAAGGGCAAGATATTGCCAACGCCGCGTTATTTTTAGGCTCTGAGCTGGCATCCTATATCACGGGTGTTGTTCTTCCCGTCGATGGAGGTTGGTCACTGGGCGGTGCCAGTATCGCGATGACTGCCTTAGGTGAATTAGCAGCAAAGGGCAGTAACTAAATAGTTATAACTCATTTATTTAATAGAAAATCGGGTGAAAATCCATGGCGAATGCATTACAAGAGCAGCTACTGAAAGCTGGACTTGCTAGTAAACAAAAAGTGCGTGATGTAAAAACGCAAAAGCGTCGCGATAAAAAGGCGCGGGTTGACGATGGCTCAAGCGCGTTAAAACTTGAGATTGCCGAGCAAAAACGCTTACAAGCTGAAAAAGACAAAGCCCTCAATGAACAACGCTTTGCAGAGGCAACGGCCCGAGGACAAGTGCGAGGATTAGTGAGTGAATTCACGCAATTTGCTATCAAGATCCCAAGTCATGCCGAGATCAAATTCAACTATACGCTCGACAATAAAATTTACTCTGTCTATATCGATGAGAAAATTCAATCCGAATTGCTTAAAGGCCAATTAGGGATTGTTCGATACGAAGATAAGAGCTACCTCGTCCCCCACAAGCTTGCCGAACGTGTGAATCTATTGGTGCCACAATGGTGCGGCTATTTGTGGCAACAGGATGCGGGTAAGGCCGTAGAAGTCGAAGATGACCCTTATGCTGATTATGCGATCCCTGACGATTTAATGTGGTAATCAATGCGTTAATCGTGAGCTAAGCCGACGACAACCAAGTTTACTTCTCGCTACACTATAACCCTTAAGGTCACTTAAGGGTTTTTTATTGCCCGTTCTTCACTCTGTTATGTTGCGTAGATTAGTGCTTAGCATCAAAGTGAATTTGTAATGAGATTGTTTTCTGTATAGAACTGGTATAAATTAAAACAACTGTTTAAATCCTACGTTTAAGAGTCTCCCAATGAATCCTTACCAAGCCCCGTTAGCAGATATGCGTTTCTTACTGGAACAGGTTTTTGATGCCCCAAATACGTGGTCACAATTACCTGAGATTGCAGAAATGGTTGATATGGATACGGCCAATGCAATCCTTGAAGAAGCGGCAAAAATCAGTGCTGAATTAATCCATCCGCTAAACCGTGCTGGTGATGAGCAAGGCGTTTTACACCAAGATAATGGTGTGATTACCCCTGAGGGGTATAAAGCCGTATATAAGCAATATTCGGAAGGTGGTTGGGTAGGCCTATGTGGTGAGCCTGAGTTTGGTGGTATGGGCATGCCTAAAATGCTTGGTGTATTAGTGGATGAAATGGCCTACAGTGCCTGCAACGCGTTTACGCTTTATGGCTCATTAACCGCGGGGGCTGCTTTGTGTATCAATGCCCACGGTAGCGAAGCATTAAAACAAGCTTATTTACCCAAGTTATATTCTGGTGAATGGGCTGGAGCGATGGATATGACAGAGCCACAAGCTGGCTCTGATCTGCGTAATATTCGCACTCGCGCTATTCCATTGGAGGACGGCAGTTATGCGATTAGTGGCAGCAAAATTTTTATTACTGGTGGCGATCACGATCTAACTGAAAACGTCATTCACTTAGTGCTGGCAAAATTACCAGAAAGCAAAGGTATTTCACTGTTCCTCGTACCCAAAATCACGGTTAATGATGATGGTAGCTTAGGTGAGGCGAATGGTGTTAGCGTGGGGTCAATCGAGCACAAAATGGGCCTTAAAGGCTCAGCAACCTGCGTGATGAATTTTGATGAAGCAAAGGGTTATCTGATTGGCCAGCCTAATCGTGGCTTGGTTTGTATGTTCACCATGATGAACTACGAACGTTTAGCTATTGGTATTCAAGGACTTGGCAGCGCACAAGCCGCATATCAGATGGCCGCCGATTATGCTAAAGAGCGCAATCAAGGCGTTGCAGCCGGTGGCTCACCTACGGGAAGCGATTCTGATCCTATTATCGTCCATGGCGATGTGCGCCGTATGCTACTGACAATCCGCGCGATGATAGAAGCGGGACGTGCCTTATCCATATTTACCGGCAAACAGCTCGATTTGGCGAAATATGCTCAAGATGAGGTTAAAGCTAAAGCTGCCCGCTACGTGGGGTTATTAACACCCGTTGCTAAAGCGTTTTTAACTGACCGTGGTTTAGACGCGACTATCATGGCGCAGCAAGTCTTTGGTGGACATGGTTATATTCGTGAAACAGGCATTGAGCAATTGGTACGTGATACCCGCATTGCGCAAATCTATGAAGGCACAAATGGTATTCAAGCCATTGACTTCCTTGGTCGAAAAGTCACTGGCGACAACTTAGCGACGCTAAAAGAGTTTGTGGCCGAATTAAAAGCACAAATGCGTGAATTTACACAGGTCGACGGTGTAAAAGTTGCCGCCGTTTGTGCTCGTTTAGATGCTTTAGTCCATGTGGCCGAATCGATCAATGAGCAAAAACTGACTCAACCTGCGTTAATCAATGCTTGTGCAGTCGACTTTTTAGATGCCTTTGGTTACAGCTTATATGGTTTTTATTGGCTAGCCATGTTGGATAAGGTCCCTAGTGCAGAGGATAAAAACTTTGCCGAGCAAAAAGCTTACCTAGCTAAATTCTATTTTGATAAGTTATTGCCTAAGGCCGATTATCATTTAGCGCAAGTGCGTGCGGGTGATGCCAGTACTATGGCAATGCCAGCAGAATTATTCTAAGTTTGGATTGGTGAGATAAATGATGTAAAAAGCACTGATTTATCAGTGCTTTTTAGTTTTGTCAGTCAATTAATTTAACCGTGTTGAGTTCTTTAGTCGATGTTTGGTTTGTTTGTGCCTGTTGCTCAACCGTAGTTATGAGACGAGTCAAAAAGTCAGCGCTAAACGCAGGCGTGCGTTGTTTTTTCGTTTCAGGACTAATGCCATTCTCAAGAACCACAAATAAGATATCCCGCTGTGGTATTCGAATAAAACCAGCTAAATTGGCAACCCCTTGCATTGAACCTGTCTTGGCAAAAACACGGTTTTTGAGCGGTGGTTGAGTGTAACCTTGTCGATATTTTAGCGTACCGCTGACTCCCGCCTCGGGCAAACTGTCAATCAGACTGTGAAAGCGGGCATCTTGATAAATTAGTGTAAGCACATTGGCTAATTGCCTTGCGCTCAATAAGTTATAACGAGAAAGCCCTGAACCATCGACGATATTGGCGTGGGTTAAATCTACTCCCAAATCGCTAAGGATATGGCGCATGGCCGCCGCACCATTGGTAAAATTTCCTTGGGTTTTGTAATAGCGTTGTCCGACTAACTTAAACAGGCTGTCGGCGATCAGATTATCCGACTTAAGCAACATAGTCTTTAACAACTCCGGCAAAGGCGCACTACTGTGACTGGCGATAAGTTTTGCCTTTGAAGGTATTGCGTTGCCAATTTTAACTTTACCCGAGAGCGACATTTCCCCCTTGAGTGTGGCCGTTAACGTATCCATGGCGAATTTTTCAGGATCGGTTATTGCGATAGCGAGGGGAATAGCCTCACTGCCAGGATAACATCCCCGAAGGTGATATTGATTTTGCCCAAGTCGCACTAAATCGAGCTGACAAAAATCATGGCTAGCTTTGGGAGAGAATATCGCGTCACTGCTGACCTTTACCCCAAAACTAGATACCCTTAATTTGACCTCAGAGGAATGCTTGTTCGAGCTTGGAACGAATTGCCCATAAACACAGTTTTGATTGATGATGTAACTCGACACCGGCGCCGCAAAACAAATGCCGAGGTCGTCCCACACCCAGCCAGGAGCTTGTAATTGCTCTTGTTTATCACCTATAAGATAAATATGCCCGTCAATACTGTTGATACCCTGTTTTTGTAGGTGGGCCAACAAGGCCTTAAGATCGTCTTGAGTGAGGGTAGGATCGCCACTAAAGCGCAGATAGACACTTCCCGCAATATGGCCTTGGCGAATAGGGGCATCGCTCCACAGCTCCGTCACATAACGAAAATCGACCCCAAGGTTGGCCAATGCTGTGACGGCAGTAAGGACCTTTTGTGTGCTGGCGGGGATAAACAAGGTATCAGCTTGCTGGCTATAAAGCTGTTTACTGTTCGCCATATCCAGTGCCAGCAGCGCAATTTGCGAGTGACGTGGTGCAATATCATTAATTTGTTGACTCAAGATCGCATGTTGAATATCTGCAGTCGTAGCCCACAGCTGATGTGGTAATAGGGCTGTTGCGACTACCGTTAGCAATATGCCTGCCGAACGCTGTAAATTGAATAATGGGGAGAACGTTTCCATGTCTGTTGTATGTTTACTCTCTTAATTAGCGGTCATGACTGCCATCATCTTTTTCCATCAGACGATACAACCTTAGGGTAACAAATAAAACCAGGCCAATAAAAAGTGGCAAAATGAGTAATCCAAGTTGCGCTTTAAAATGAAAAATGCCCCACGCTAAAGCTAAAGTCAGTGCGAGGGTTAACAGGATTTTTTTATTCATAGCGTTTTGCAGTGTTGACTGGTGACGTTTTAGTTTACGCTAAAACACGTAAAACGGGCATGCTTGCATTAGGAGCAACCCATATTTTGTGATTAAACTACCATTTTGGGCACCCTATGTAGATAAGCAAAATGAACAACCGATAAAGAGTGCAAGCGTATTTGGTTAGTCGTTGAAGTCGGCTTGTCTGCTCGTATATATTTAGGCTGAACCGACGTAATTTTACACTTATTATTGCCAATGACTTGTTTCAGCTCAAATTACCAGCAAAATAGGCGTTACGCCGCGCTCTTTTCATCGAAAAGTCTTGCCGAGTTGCAGTGAAGTCGGTAATTTCTACCCCTTACGATTTTAGGATCTTAGGTAACCACTAAAACCATGCCTCATATTAGTATGCGCGGCTTACCCCAGGCAGTCGTTGCAGAGCTTAGCCAAACATTACTGCAGTCTTTGGCGGCTATATGTAAAGGTAAAGCAGAGAGTTTTACATTAGATTGGATCCCCAGCATCAGTTACCGTAATGGTAGAATTGATCAGCGTTTTGTCCAAATCGAATTGCTTTGGTTTCCGGTAGACCCTGATATTCATCTTAAAGTAGAACAAACAATCAGGCTGGCAGTGACAGAAGCCTACCCAGAATTAACACAGATTGCTGTGATGTTTTTGTCACTGACCCCAAGCGCTTCCTATCGGGGTGGTCAGCATGTTTAAAGGAGGATGCCTTGCTAGATAAGCTTGGTGGAATAGCCGTTCAACCCGAGGCTTTAACGTGGTTGCTTACGCCATGCCGATTTAAGGCAGAGTTACTTACTCGCATCGAAAATGCCAAGAACAGCATCTACATCGCTGCACTCTATTTAGAAGATGATGAAGCAGGGCGGGAGATTTTACAGGCCTTGATGACGGCGAAGGCTAAAAATCCTGCGTTGGATATCAAAATCTTGGTCGATTTTCACCGTGCTAGACGTGGCTTGATTGGCCATAAGGGTGATAGCGGCAATTATTTGATGTACCGCAAAGTGATGGCTGAAGCTGAATATCCAATCGAGATTATGGGCGTACCAGTCAAATCCCGTGAGTTTATGGGTGTATTACACCTTAAAGGCTTTGTAATTGATGATGCGGTGATTTATAGCGGCGCAAGTCTTAATAATATCTATCTACAGCAAAACGATAAATACCGTTTCGACCGCTACCATGTGATTGAGTCAGCAGAGCTGGCACGCAGCATGCGCGCAATGATCCAACGTTATATCATTGCCGATCCAGCAGTGACATCGCTTACTCAAGATGCGCAGCAGGAAGTGTTACCGCCTAAAACCGATGTGCGCAGCTTTAAATTACGTTTGTCACAGGCACAGTACGAGTTTAACGCAACTCGGACAGGTAATCGGGTAACACCATTACTTGGCTTAGGCCGTAAACATAATTTATTGAATAAAGCGGTTATTGCGATGGTTGAGGAGTCAAAAGATAGACTCTTTATCTGCACACCTTACTTTAACCCTCCTTATATTTTGGTCCGCGCCTTAGCTAAACATCTGCGCAACGGCAAACGGATTGATATTGTCGTCGGCGATAAAACGGCGAATGACTTTTATATTCCGCCTGAGCAAGATTTTTCCACCATCGGTGCCTTGCCGTATTTATATGAACAGTCGCTGCGTAAATTTGCCAAACGTCAGCAGTGGGCGATTGATAATGGCCAACTCAATATTCATCTGTGGAAGCATGGGATCAACAGTTACCACCTCAAAGGTATCAGTGCTGATGGGCGTAAGCATTTGATCACAGGCTCAAATCTAAACCCTAGGGCATGGGCGTTGGATTTAGAGAATGGGCTCTTGATCCACGATGAAACAGGTAGCTGGAAGGCGCAATTTGAGGCCGAGCAAGCGCATATTCTTGAGCATACACAGAGGTTATATCACTATAGCCAAGTGGATACTTTGCAAAGCTATCCCGATCCGGTGAAGAAGATTATGAATCGTATTAGAAGATTAAAAGCAGACTTTTTACTAAGACGGATCCTGTAATCGATAAGCATCAGATAAAACTAAAGCCCACATAAGTGGGCTTTGTTATTTTGATAGAGCAAACCTCAGGTTTTTTGCGGCAATAGTGTTTGATGGGTATCATTTTGATCTCGGGCATAATGTAAGGCCACAATCACTAAAAGCACCATCAGCGCGCTCAGTAAACCGATACTTAACTGGCTTCCCATAGGTACGAGCGACATGGTTAATGCCGCCAGCCCTGCGCCAAAGTTTTGTAAACCACCGAGCAAAGCCCCCGCAATGCCCGCTTGACGCGGAAAAGGTTCTAACGCAGCCGAGGTTAATGTCGGAAATAACATGCCTGCGCCGCTGAAAAATAAAATTGAGCCTATCAACAAACTCCAACCTACAACCAGTTGAAACAACCCAGGGATCAACATAAACAATGCGCCAGCACCGAGCAAGGCAACACCTTGAAATACGGTTCGTTGTGCTTGTTTTTGTCTTCCAGCTATTAGTGCACCGAGTAAATAGCCGGGGATAGGCGCCACAAAATAGCTGCTCACCATAAAAGATGAGAGTTGCAAATATTGGCCATAGAGCACGCCCGCAATGGCTTCAAAGGCGGCAATCCCCGCAAAGGTGGCGATTAATGAAAATAGATATGCCCTAAAACTGCGATGGCGTAGCACATGGCGATAGGAGGCTAACACTGGTTGTTGCTCTCGTTTGTCTTTTGGTAAAGACTCTTTAAAACCAAAACAAAGCAGTAGCCAAACAAAGACGCCAAACCCAAATAACACCCAGTAAACGGCTTGCCAACCTAAGTAGGCTGAAGCAAGGCTCCCTAAGAAGGGCGCCACCAAGGGTAAAAACACTACCGCCATGGACACATAGCTATTAAATTTAACTAAGTTATCGCCAAAGTAATGATCCCTAGGAATGCTGCGGCACAGGGCGCCGGCACTAGCTGTGCCTAGGCCTTGAAGCAGACTCGCGCAAATTAACTGATTAAAGCTTGTGGCTTGTGTGGCAATTAACGCGCCGATCATAAAAATCCCAATACCAACCAACAGTGGGAGTTTTCGTCCATAGCGGTCAGATAATGGGCCATAGATAAATTGACATAAACCGTAGGCGAGCAGATAACAGGCCATGACTGCTTGTAGCTTGCTTGCATCGACGGCTAAACCTTGGGCAATCAGCGGGAGTGCTGGCACAAAAATCGTTTGGGCCATCTGTCCACAGGCCACCATAAAAACCAGCATAAAGAGCAATCGAGTGGTACTTCCTGCTGATGAAGCCGACGCTTTTGATGAGATTGAAGACGGTTTTTCGCCTGACATCATAATTCCGTAAAAAAGCACAGTTGAACAATGGCGCGCATCTTACGCCCAAAATTGAGTAGTTCAATGGCTAATCGTCTTGATTTTCAGGAATATTTTTTCATCCAACTCATAAGTTTTTCTATGCTTTTATGGCTGTAAAACTAAGCTTACATTTGGTTTTTATCTTGTTAATCAGGTTTTATAATTGATAAAGGGTGGATTCTTAAGTCAACAATATAACACGTTTGTTAACATGGGTTTTGATCAATAACGAGATATTCGTAGCAGAGAAATTGAATGGAGAGAAAACAAAACCTCTCCATTTTGACAAGCGCGGTTTTGGACTGAAATATGATAACGCGATATTAATTTTGCAGCGTTTCTAAGCCTGTTAATATCTGGTAACCCGCGGTTACCCGTGGCGGCACGGGATAATTTTTATTATTCAACAACACCAATGCTAGCTTTTTAGCTGGAATATAAGCCACATACACAGCAAAACCACCCGTTGAGCCAGTCTTATTTATCCAGACATTTTGCTGTGGCGCTTGAGGTGGTGTAATGGCTTTCACTGGCATGCTGCCAAACACTACATCTTGTGTATGTCCAGTGAGGAGCTTATCAAGGGCAATAGGATACGGATATTGCTCCCAAATCATCGCTTGAGTCATCATGCCGACATCAAAATAGCCTGTATGGGTGGCATCAATGGCACGTTGCAACCTTGCAGGCACCGAATGCTGCTGCATATTGGTTTCAACAAAACGGAGCAGATCTACAACCGTCGTTTTTATTCCGTAGGCCTCATCGGCTAACACACCGGGATTGAGGCGTACTGGCTGATCTTGCTTATTGTAGCCTTGGGCATAGTCAGTCATTTTATTGGTTGGAACCATAAAATAGCTGTTTGTCATGCCAAGTTGTCGAAAGAGAGTTTGCTCTACGGCCTCAGGAAAACCTTGACCAAGCTGCTTTGCCGCGATCACACCGAGAAGACCAATGCTGGGATTGGCATAATTGCGGTGAGTACCTGCGGCATAAGCTGGTTGCCAGGCTTTTAAATAGCTTATTAACTCAGCATTATTGGTTATATTATCAGGGACCTGCATGGGCAGATTTCCCGCTGTATGGGTGGCTAAATGAATAAGATTGATCTGGTCAAAATGGCTACCGGTTAATTCAGGCAGATATTGGCTTACCTTATCTGTTAGCGTCAGTTTACCCTCAAGTTGAGCGTATGTTGCGAGGGTCGCGGTAAAGGTTTTACTGATAGAACCAATCTCAAATAGGGTATTTTCATTCACCTTTTCCCCTGTCTTTTTTGAACTGACACCATAAGAAAAGAAATACTGTTGTCCATTGATACTTACCCCGATTGCAATCCCAGGGATCCCGTATTCGTTCATTAAAGGATTAACAGTAGAATCGATAAGGGCTTCTATAGCCTGGGCATTCGGAGGGAAGCTGACGCCCCGTTGTGGCGCGGCATTTACCATTAATGGTGTCACTGCTAGCAATATTCCGCCAAAAATGATCGAGCCTACGTTGTGTGAACTTAATGGTGTAGATAACAAAGCGAAGCGGGTGAGCTTTACCGCTTGCAAGATAGACGTGGGCATATAATTCCTTGCATTTTTGTTGGGGCCTGCAAATGGCACTGATTCAACATAGATTGATGGATGAAAGATTTAGCACGATTTAAATCAGATTGGCTACAAATTTAGCCTAAGCGGTTTTGATCTCCGGCGATCGTTTAGCAAAGCGTAACCAATTAGTTGGCCTATGTGTTCTCTTGTTATGACTTAGGAGTTTTTGATTGTATTTTATGCAACTTATCACGATGGTCATAATCGCTAAGTACCACATAAACTTCGGCAAAGATTAACGCTTCTGATAAGGCTAATTGGTGTAGGATCGTAATATAGAATCATATTGAGCATCAAAATATCATACTAAAATGGCAGCGTTCTTTTCGGTACGCAGCCTTTTCTACAATGTTTATGCCCCAAAATGAGTTAGAGCCGACTTTCCGCACCTGATTTAGGAATAAATTTGCCGATACCGTTCGCCTAACACGTCGAGAATGATCTGCTGGTCCACTGTGAGTCCTGTGACTTGAGGTGGCGCCTCTCCCAACTGGTACTCGTG